>NZ_JACUTS010000097.1 GCF_014859695.1 Sulfurimonas sp.
AGGAGTTAAATATGAAACTTATACTATCAATGGCAGCAGTGCTTTTTTTCTTGGGATGCAGCAGTGAAAGCAAACAAGAGACAAAAGAGACAATAAACGAGGTTAAAACCGAAGCAGCACAAGAGTTAAAAGAGGTCAAAAAAGAAGTCTCTGAAAAAGCAGAAGATGTTAAAGAAGATATTTCTGATAGAGCAGAAGATGTTTCTGACGCAGCAGAAGATATTAAAGAAGATATTTCTGAAAAAGTAGAAGAGGCTAAATAAGCATTTATCTCACTTTTACTCTCTTCTCTCATCCCCAATCTTCTCTTCTTCCCAACGTTCTCGTTGGGATTATATACTAAGGCAACAATAACACGATTATTTATTCCCAAACTGAAGCTTTAAAATGAAGAGATTACATCACCTTGAATTAGCCTAAAATAAGCTATAATAATTGGTATTTAACAAAAAAATAATATATTAGGAGCAAAAATGAGAATAGTTTTACTAGCGGTTGCAACACTATTTATAATAGGCTGTAGCAATGAAAACAAGCAAGCGAGTGAAGAGACGGCGACTGAGGAAAAAAGTGTAGCTCAAAGCGTTAAAGAGGTAAAGAGTGAAGTTATAGAGACGACTCAAGAGGTCAAAGAGCAAGTAACTCAAAAAGCGCAAGAAGTTAAAGAAGAGGTGGCTTCAAAAGTCGAAGAAGTTAAAGAAGAAGTTGTACTAAAGACACAAGAGGTCAAAGAAGAGGTCGCAGTAAAAGTAGAAGAAGCAAAGACGGCAATAGCCGAAATTAAGGTTGACGCTGCAAAACTGTATCAAGTGTGTGCGGGATGCCATGGAGCAGACGGCTCAAAAGTTGCCCTTGGAAAATCGCAAATCATTAAAGGTTGGGATGCTCAAAAAATACAAGACGCTCTTAATGGGTACAAAGCCGGAACATACGGCAAAGCCATGAAGGGGATAATGGTAGGGCAGGTGTCCAAGCTTAGTGATGTTGAGATAAGGGCGCTAGCAGAGCATATTTCTAAATTTTAAATTTATAAATGAAGAGCGCTCTTTTTATCTCTCTCATCCTTTTTTTCTTGGGGTGTGATGGAAAAATCAATAAAAACATATATGACAAGAGTAAGATTGGCGCAACTGCCTCATCTATAGAGATTGTTGCCAATGATAAGGAGTCTCTTAGTTTTTCAAAAAAGATTATGCAGGAGAGAGGGTTTGTCGTCGGCAAATCAGACTACTCTCTGCGTGTAGAGCATAGGGACTATGCAAAAGCATGTACTAATCCACTCTCAAAAACCTCCTCAGACTACAGCTATGACGGACTTGTTGTAGTAGAGTTATTTTACAAAGATGGCAAAATATACTCTATCTACAGGGATTTTAAAGGCAAAGTGAGCGAAAAACATTTTGCGACTTTGATAGATATTATGATTGATGACCTCGAGATAAGATTAAAAAACATAAAATGATGAGATTCTGTTTTTCCCATTTTGCTTTGCTTTGTATAGCTCATCATCGACCAGTTTGTAGATCTCATCCGTTGAGAACGGCTTACTTATCTGAGCAAAATCCGCAACTACTACACCGCAAGATATAGTAAGTACGCCAAAGGGAGGGTTCCCTTTGTGTTCTATATTTAAATCTTCAATATTTTTTAGCAGTTTTACTATAAAGCCATCAATATTATCACTATTTTCAATATTTAGTATTGCGGCAAACTCTTCTCCACCGACTCTAAAAACAAAGTCGCCCGCTCTGTTAAAATAGGATTTTAATCTATCTGATATGGTTATCAGCGCTTTGTCTCCCATCTGATGACCGTACATGTCATTGTAGTTTTTAAAGTTGTCTACATCACACATAAATAGGCAAAATTTATTTTTTTCTCTTATGGCATAAGAGAGCTTTTTTTGAAATATCTCGTCAAAAAAGCGTCTGTTATAGAGATTTGTTAACGCATCGGTTATGCTGAGTTTCTCTACTATTTTTCTATCGCTTATATCTTTTGCCACCATTATGTACCCTAATTTTTCTCCTTTAAAACCGTAGCAGGGGGCTATTGAGCCATCTATCCAAAAAGGGGAGCCATCTTTTTTTCTATTTTTAAATTCTCCATTCCATTGATTGTCGAGTGAGATGCTCTTCCATAGCTCGTTAATAAGAGTTGTCTCCTTAGAATCAAGCATGACATCGTGGCTCTTTCCTATTAGTTCTGATTTTTCATAACCGCAAATTAAGCAAAAAGCTTTGCTTACATCGGTAATTATCCCGTTACAATCGGCATAGGAGACTATTACATGATTATCTATTATTTTGTTGAATTCATCTCTTTTGTGCCCAAACTCTTTTTCCAAAGTTATGTCAACTGCTATTCCGCAGATTTTTATCTCTTCATTTTCATCTTTAAGAGGAAATTTTTTTACAAAAAAGATTTTTCTCTCATTTTCTAAATTTATTTCTATCTCAGTAGTAGTTGACTTTTGCTCATTCATTACCGTTAAATCGCTAGCATTTAAAATTTTTACTACATCTTTAGGAAATAAATCCGCATCGTTTTTCCCTACTATCTCTGTACTGAATATTTTGAGAAAGGCACTGTTTGCGAAGATGTAAGTTCCATTACCGTTTTTTTCAAATATGATAGAGTCTATAGCGTCAAAAATATTTTTCATGTTATTTTTTTCAATATGTATGATTTTTAGATATTTGTCAAGATAACGTAGGGATTTTTTAAATATAATTTGGTAGTAAAATATAATCAGTAAAATATTTAAAATACCGACGATTGAGAGTTTTTTAAGCGTGTCTAAGTAGATTTTATTATAGCTTTGCTCACAATAATCAACAAAATTATTAAACGCATCAAATATCTCATCTCTGTTGTTTATAAGTTCTGAGTGCAATTTCTCATTTGGAGCTTTGATATATAAATGTACACTCTTTAGAAAGTTTTTTATCGGTTTGTCTTTTAAAGCATTTATATTAATATTTGGTATATTTGTTCTGATTAGATATAAAAGTTCTTTTTCGTTTGAAGAGTATTCTGAGACTCTTGTTTTTAATCGTTCAAGTGCATTTTTATCATTTAGTAAAAAATGATTGTTAAGTTCAAAGATGATTTTTTGGGAAAGTACGCGTTGTTTGCCGGCGATATTGATTGATTTCGCGTAATATTTGCTTTTATACCCTATATTTAAAAGCGTAATAATGCCAACTAAAAAAATCAAAAAAATCAATGTTAGCATTATAAAATTGATTTTTTTGAGTTTATATATATCTGACATATTTACCTCTTGTTATTTGAGTATAATGATTTAGTTTACGTCATTTTAGACCTACTCCGAAACCTAAATTTATGATTAAACTAGAGATATTGATTTCATAAAAATAGTAGGTTTATTTTACTTTATAAGAAGATTTTATCAACCCACTGCAGTAGGTTGATAAAAAGCCGCTTTAAAATTAAACTTAAGCCAAAAAATTAGCATAGTGGATTTATATGAAATTTGAGTTTTCAAAAGAAGAGATAGAAGATATCCACAGAAAAATAGGGCTCGCAGTAAAAAAATATAGAGAATACAAAGGATTTACCCAGCTTGATTTATCTTTAGAAATGGGGAATAAGTCTGTAAGTTTGGTCTCTGCTGCAGAACTCTTTAGAAACAAGAAACGTTTTAATATAGGACACCTTTATAAAATATCCAAGATTCTAAATATTCCTATGGTTGCCTTTTTTGAAGAAACATCAGGTAGTTAGATATTTCTTATCTTTTTTACCTCTAAAAAGTAGGTGTGTCCTAGGTAGATAACAAAAAAGATTGCCCCAAAAAATATAGCAAAGGGAACAAGTGAAACAAGGTAGAGGAGAAGAGTTTTTACTCTAATGTTGTTTTTGTTGAAAAACTCTATCTGTTTTACTTCCTCCTTTGTGCAGATGCTTGAAGAGACATCAAAAGTTAGCATCTTATGAAAAAAGTAGTAAAGCGGTATGTTGATTGCCACGATATTTACAAGCGGGATAAAGTAAAAAGGGATAAGTAAAAAGAATAGTAAAATCATAATCGCTGAGTATTTTATGGCTAGAAAGATTGCATGTATAGGGTTTGAGTAGCCTACCATCTCAATATCTCTATAGTGTCTTAAATGAAGCTCTTTTAATACAAACGGCGTTAAAAAACCGATGATAATTATTGCCACAAAGATAGAGAGATATATTGTTAAAAAGCCGCCGATTATGTAGATGAAGAAAGTTGCCAGCCATGAAGTTATGGTGTAGCTCATTAAAAATTTCATAATTGCCGAACCTTCAAGTTCTGCTTCTAAGGTCTCTGTGTGAGGGATACCGTTTTGCATAGTTGTTTGGGAGCTCTCTACATGCATAGTCCCGAGTTGTTCTACGCCGATGCCTGCTGCAACAAAGAAAAGTATATACATAACAATGATGCTTATGATAAAGGGTAAAAGGGCGTATTTGAGCATTTTGGGCGTTAAAAAATCCTTGATGCTTTGCAATAATATATCTTTTTCGCTCATCTTTTGCTCCACAGTTTTTGGTTTAGTTTTAGCTCCTCAACGAGACCTATCGCCAGATGCAGAGTTTTTATATACTCCATGGCTATTTTATAGTCTAAAAGTGAACGAAAGATAGACGGTTCAAAAAGATCTTTATTATAACTGATAGCCATGTAGATATGTATGCCGACAAATGAGATGTGAATTTGATGGTCTGATTTTTGTTTAAAAGCGAGGAGTTTTTTCATAAGCGAATTTGAGAGGATATATCTTGCTTCTACTTGATTGGTAGAGTATACGACAAACTCTTTTTCAAACTCTGGGTCGTCCATTTTGACAAGCTCATCTCTTGCCATATTGTTTGACTGTAACCAGTGACCGATAACATCGCCAAACGTATTTTGAGCAGTGTCCGGTAGAATAACGGTCTTGCCGCTGAAGTGCTTGTTGAAATCGGCAACTATAAAAAGCCCCTGAAAAAGGGTACTCCAGTTTTCTCTTCCTTTGGAGCTTTTTTGCCTTTTTTGGGCATGTAAATCTGAAAACTGGATATTGATACCGTCAATTTGCCCTTTTACATAGTCGTTTCCGCTGAGCTTGTCCGCTGTTTCAAACAACTCTGAGTGCTCAAAATAGTAGTCTGACACATGTGTTTTTGATGAGTACAAAAGAGTACTGTCTATGGCATGAACGAGTGGTTTTATAACACTTATTTTAAATTCATGCGTATAGTCATGAACTAAAAATTTATAAATTACGGCACCAAGAGCAATATATGCGAAGAGAATAAATTCATAAAAATTGCCTAATGTTAGAGCTATGGCAACACACACCGCAGTATAGACAAAAGCGACAAGAGCTATTTTATATCTAAGATTTTTTCTATCGTTTTCCAGTTTCTCTAAGGTTGGAAATAGATTTTTATAGTAATAATCTGTAAGTTCGCTTACGCTTTTCATTTATAAGCCTTTGTAGTTCCTCGAAAAACTTTGTTTTTCGTAGCTTTTAGGTATGCTAACCAATGGCATACTCCATG
>NZ_JACUTS010000098.1 GCF_014859695.1 Sulfurimonas sp.
TTTGGCAGAGAGCCCAAAGCACTTGTGCTTTTTTAGTCATCGTTTTTCTTTCTTTCGTAGGGGATTCCACGTTTTGTTTTGAGAATAAAGTTGCAAAGAGTTTGGACTTGGTGGTTTTTAGTTTTTTCAATCAACTCGCTTGCAACGTCTTTTAACGGTTTTCCTGCCTCAAAAAGATCTCTGTAGGCAGATTTTAACTCATCAATATCTTCACGGCTTAAATGTCTTCTAAGCCCCGTTAGATTTAGACCTCTAAGGGTTGCGCGATTTCCCTCTGCCATACAAAAAGGAGGAACGTCTTGAGCCAGAGCAGATGCACCTGCTACCATCGCATAATCGCCGATATGAACAAATTGATGTATAGGCGTCATCCCGCCAATAACGGCATAATCACCCATCTCAACATGTCCTGCAAGTGTTGCAGCATTTGCTAAAATACAGTGATTGCCGATGATTACGTCATGCCCGACATGTACATAACCCATAAAAAGGTTGTGAGAGCCGATAATTGTTTTGCCGCCGCCGCCTTTTGTGCCGGGGTTAAAAAGGGTAAATTCTCTGATCTTGTTATTGTCTCCGATGATTAGCTCTACATCTTCGCCTGCAAACTTAAGATCTTGCGGAGCCGAACCGATTACTGCATGTGAAAAGATATGGTTATTCTTTCCAATAGTAGTTTTTCCGTAGACAGAGCTGCTTTGTTCTATCTTTGTACCGTCGCCGATGGTGGTGGCTGCTGAGATAAAACAGTATGGTCCTATCTCGACATTATCGCCTATAACCGCACCATCTTCAATAATTGCCAAAGGGGAGATTTTATTCAATGATTTACCTTTTCTTACTTATCAACTATCATAGCTTTTAGTTCAGCTTCTGATACTAAAACATTATCAACATAAGCCTTGCCGTCAAGTACCCAGATTTGACCTTTGTTTTTTATGACGCTTATGCGGTACTCAAGTCTATCACCCGGTTTTACGGGAGTGCGAAACTTCGCTTTATCGATGCTCATAAAATAGACTACTTTGTTTGCAGCTTCCTCTTCGGTCATATCGCCCATACTTTTAAATGCCAATATGCCGCCGGCTTGTGCCATTCCCTCTAAAATCATAACGCCTGGATAGATCGGATGACCCGGAAAGTGACCTTGAAATATGTTGTCGCCTATTGTTACGTTTTTAAACCCGATAAGAGACTCTTTCTCTTTAATCTCTGTAACTCTATCTAGAAGTAAAAAAGGGTAGCGGTGAGGTATAATTTTTTGAATTTCTACAACATCCATAATCATTAGTAAAACCTTTGTAATTTAATAAATTCGGTTATTCTACCAAAATAAATATTATAGAATCATTAGACTTCTTGCATAGCCCCTAATAGTCTCAGCACTTTACAGAGAGTTTTAATCGAGGCAGATGTTCTTCAGCGTAGCTGTAGCTACTCTGAAGGTTATCTAACGAAGAGTAAAGCTCTCTGTAAAGTGCCCGCAGGGAGAGATGAAAAGGGGCAACCTTGCACAAAAAAATATTTTATCCTTAGCTACGGCTAGGCATAAAAATTTGTTTTGCACAATCTTACCCCTTTTGATCTCTCTGAGACTATTAGGGGTTTTGCAAGAAGTCTATAAGTCTTTCTCTGGTGTCCTCATAAGTTTTGGCATCAAGTTCTATGGTTAGCTTTGTTTGGGGTATTTCATTTACGACAATAATCGGGCTTAAATTGTAGCTTGTATCTGTGAGTGTATCTCTAAATTTTAGCTCTTTTTCAAAACTAGGAGGGTTAAAAAGGAGCTCTTTTATATTTTTATAATCGAGATTGCACTCGGAGTTAAAGTGTTTAAGAGTTACAAACTTTATCTCTTCACGGTTGAAATAACCGACATCTTTATGCAAAAATTCAACTCTTCCCTGTGCTTTTTTTCTGGGAAGAGTGGAGTAAAAAAGTGCATAAGCGTCAATAACCTCCGTTTTGCCCGATATTACTTTGAGGCTAAATTGGCGATAGTTTAAAAACTTCTCTCTTATGATTTTATAGTCAATATTTTCATCTTCAAGCTCATTTCTGCGGTTGTAAAGTTCGAGCCTCTCTTGGATAGAGGAGGGAAGAGTAATATTTGAAAGGGGGGAGAACATCTCATCCATAAGCCGCTCTTGCTGCTCGCGCTGCATGGTTAGTCCATAGATGCAGCCGCAGTAGTCTTGACGGTAGAGTTGCTCCTCTTTTGTCACGCGGCTCTGCTCCTGAGTTCCTCCGTCTGTGCGGTAGTCAAATGAGACAAACGCAATACCGTGTTTTTGAAAAAAGAGTTCGCCGCTGCGTTTGAGCTGCTCTTGTGATTTAAGAGGACTGACAAGAAGTGTCGTCGTAAAGCTTTTTTCGCCGAGCTCAAGCGCTTTTTGGGCACTTCTCTCAAAGCGTTTGTCAAAACAGACTTCGCATCTTTTGCCTTTTTCAGGCTCGTTCTCCAAACCCCTGACAGCTTCCATCCATGCCTCAAAATCATACTCTCCCTCAAGCAGTTCGATGCCAAGTTTTTTGCATGAGCGTTTTACGTCAAGCAGTCGAAGCTGATACTCTGAATAGGGATGAATATTCGGGTCGTAGAAGAAACCGGTAAGCTTCTCATCGGGGTAGTCATGCTGCAGCTTTTGCAAGAAAAAATGTGAATCGACGCTGCAGCAGATGTGTACTAACATTTATTTGGCAGTTTAGGGACGAGTTTCAAAAATCTCGATAGAGTTGATTGCATCTTGACCTTCGATGCTATCAAGCGTTGCAAAACTCTCTGTATCATCTTTGTCTATAGCGCCAAAAACTGTATGAACACCATCAAGGTGAGGAGTTGCAACAAAAGTGATGAAAAATTGGCTTCCACCAGTGTTTGGTCCGGCATGAGCCATAGATAAAGCGCCTCTTCTATGTTTTGTTACATTTGTTTTTGTCTCACATGGGATAGCCCAGTCCGGTCCGCCTGTTCCTGTTCCTTGAGGACAGCCGCCTTGCGCCATAAATCCTGGAATTACGCGATGAAAACTAAGGTTGTTGTAAAAGCCTGACTCTGCAAGATGTGCAAAGTTCGCAACCGTATTTGGAGCCTCTTTTGGAAGCAGTTTCAACCAGATATCGCCTTTGCTTGTAGCTATCTTTGCCCACTGGAGCTTGTTTACTTCTTCTTCGCTTAACTCGTATTTTCTTAGTTTTTTGCCAAACATTCTTTGCCTTTTTTTGTAAAATATTTCGTAATTATAGTGAAATATTTTAAATAAAAGTTTTATTAAAAAATAAATGAGTGTATAATCTTGAACATGGAAATTAAATCACTATTTCAAAAGATAACAATAAAACAGGCAAATGTTTTTACGATAACGGTCATATTTTTGCTTACTATGGTTTTTGTCGCTCTTCTTGTCGATGAGATGTATAAAGACTATGAGAGGGCGCTTGAGAAGAGCTCGCTTGTAAAGAGTGAAAACACTCTAGATGCTAACCTTATAGATGAAAATAAAAAAAAGTTAAAGTCGCTTTTGGTGAGAACCGCGCTTGCCATCGTTACTCTCTCTTTTATACTTTTTGCCATATTTCTTGGATTGAACAACCTCTTTAACAAGTTTTTACAAAGAGACACCGAGGCATTTTTGAACTTTTTTAAAAAAGCGGTTGACCATGAAGAGGCAATAAACCCAGATACTATATTTTTTCAAGATTTTAAAGAGATGGTCGGTTATGCAAATGAGATGGTAAGCAAAATAAATGAGCAGAAAAAGAGCCTAAAAGAGCTAAATCTCGGACTTGAAGAGAGAGTGAAGAATAAAACGGCGGCACTTTTGGAGATAAACAAAAATCTAGAGGAGCAGAAGAGCTTTTCACAGGATCTTCTCATTGCCCAAAAGGAGTTTTTGCGCTATACGGTTCATGAGACAAATACGCCGCTTAGCGTAATACTTACAAGTATTGAGCTCTACCTTATGAAACATCCAAAAGATAGAGAACTCTCAAAAATAGAGGCTGCGGCAAAAAATATCTTCAGCATCTACGATGATTTGAGCTATCTTGTAAAAAAAGATCATATTGAGTATAAAAAGACCCCAATAAATTTCAACAATTTTCTAAGCAGCAGGATAGATTTTTTTAGAGAAGTTGCAGAGTTTTCAAGAATAAAATTTAACTACATCAACCCAAACGAAGAGCTGCATATATACTTCAATGAGACAAAGCTTCAAAGAGTAGTAGACAACACCTTGACCAACGCTATCAAATACACGCTTCCAGGCGAAAATGCAGAGGTAAAGCTTCAAAAAGCAGGAGCTTTTATAGAGTTTTTGGTAAGCAGCAGATCAAAAATTATAGAGGATACTAGAAAAGTTTTTGAAGCCTACTACAGAGAAGAGAAGAAAAAAGAGGGTTTTGGGCTTGGACTTAGACTTGTTAAGAGTATTTGCGATGAAGAGGGCGTTGAGGTGAGGGTAAGTTCAGACAACGAAATGACCACATTTAGCTATAAGTTCAAAGCGATGGGAGATTGATGAAGATACTGCTTTTAGAAGATGAGGTTATGCTCAATGAGTCAATATGCGAATATCTTCAGAGCGAAGGGCATCAGGTAGAGAGTTTCTTTGATGGACTAAAAGCGTTAGAGACCATAAAAGAGAATGTGTACGATTTGCTCATCTTAGACATTACCGTTCCGGGGCTTGACGGTTTGAGTTTTTTAGAGAAGATTCACGCACTAAAGATACATGTACCCGCAATTTATATAAGCGCTCTGGTTGACATAGAGGATATTTCGCGCGCGTATGATTTGGGGTGCAACGACTACTTAAAAAAGCCGTTTCATCTCAAAGAGCTCTCACTTAGGGTAAACAGAGTTAAAATACTAGACACGACTCCAAGAGTACATCTCAGGCTCTCAAAAAACTACAGCTACGACCAAGAACACTCAACGCTACTCTTTAACCAAGAGACGCAGATACTCACCAAAAGACAGTCCCAGATTATAGACCTCCTCTCAAGAAACAGAGGGCGCATCGTGGATTTTGAACAGTTTCAAAACTACGTATGGAGCGAGCAGATAGTAGACAACGCAACTATCAGAGCCGAAATAAACCGCCTCAAAAAAAACCTTAAAGAGGATTTTGTGATTAACGTGCGCGGGATGGGGTACATGATAGATAAGCCATAGTTTTGTAATGCAGTATTGACTTGTGCGCACAATGTGTGTTAAAATGCAGATTATTATTAGCAAAGGAGTTGTTATGAGCAGAGCTGTACAAAAAATCAGAACAAATGTCTATCTTGACTCTGATATTAAAAACAAAGCGCAAGAGATATTAAGCCAGTACGGAATTGGGTTAAGCGATGCGTTCAATATATTTTTGGCTCAAACGGTATTTGAAAAAGGCATCCCTTTTGAGATAAAGATACCTAACTCAACTTTCGCACCTAATTTACCAAAAAAACAATCCAAAAGTATTGCACTAAAG
>NZ_JACUTS010000099.1 GCF_014859695.1 Sulfurimonas sp.
CAAATTACTAGTCAATTAAGATCTAGTAAGTTGATAAATTTATTATACGAGGAGTAAATAATGGAAAAAGAATTTATAAGTGAAAGGCAAGCAGCTTTGCTGCTAGGAGTCGCGCCTAGAACTGTGAAATTATGGCGCGATAAAGGTTTGCTCGATGGTTTTAAATTTGAAGAAAGAAATGAAAAAAGAAAAAATGTATTTTATATTAAAGAAGATCTCTTAAAATGGTTTGAAATTTATTTGGCAGAAAAAGAAGCGATACCTACTGTTGGAAAAAAGCTAAAAAACTGGTAATGAGAACTTAGGTAAGAGCAAAAAAAGGAGAAAGAAATGGAAACAGGATTTATAAGTGAAAGGCAAGCAGCTTTGCTGCTAGGAGTCGCGCCTAGAACTGTGAAATTATGGCGCGATAAAGGTTTGCTCGATGGTTTTAAATTTGAAGAAAGAAATGAAAAAAGAAAAAATGTATTTTATATTAAAGAAGATCTCTTAAAATGGCATAAATCAAAAGAGCAACGGTAACGCACTTTTAAATGCATTGTCATCAAAACCTAGCGTAAAACCACCTCTTACAAAGAGGTGGAGTGTCAACTCACTCTCTGCACTTCAACTTTTAAAGAATATTCCACCATTCCCACGATTTTAAATTTCTGTAACTCTTCTGGGGAAAAGGTATGTCCTTTTGAATCATGGTTATTTATTTCACATATCTCAAAATTATTGTCAAGTGTCATGTCAATATTTCTAATATAATAAATTTCATTTTTTTCTAATAAATAATTCGCTTTTTTTATATATTTATTAACACCTGTATTTATGATATATATCATATTATCCTGAGTAAATGCTACTAGCGAGCTGCTTTCATTTTGTGAAATAAGCATAGGAATAGATAAAGAGTTATTTTTGTTTAACAAAAATGGTATATCATGTGCATTTTTCTCATTGCCTTCACTTTTATCAGTAAACATTTCACCCTCACCCAACAAAAGCCAATTTAAATTTATACAATAGCTAGCCGCTATATTAGCGATTGTATCATTTAATTTATCAGCTTTTTTAATATTTGAAACTTGTTGTTGAGTTATATTAAATTTATTAACAATATCTTTTGCTTTTATGTTTTTTAAAAGCAATGCATTACTCAATCTATCGCCTATATTCATTATACGCCACTCAAAAATTAATTTTTGTAAAATACAATAAATACTTGTTTTATACAAGTATTTATTGTATTTTACAAATGTTACTTTATTATCAAAGGATTTCCATGAAAGATTTTAACCAAAACAAGCTAATTTTAAGCTTGATAAAAGAAAAATTTACAAACAATGAAATCTCGCTCCTAGAGATTATAGAGAGCTTCTCAAAAGAGTTTTCTCCTGCCAGAACCTCTATTTGCGAAGCATTCCGACTCTTCGGAAACGCCAAGTACACATGGTTTAGCGGTGGCGAGGATGACATCAGAGCCCTCTGCGAAGCCGTTCTAACTGGCTATCAGAGTGTATCAGCTCGTCATTTTAAGAATGCTGTTTTAGCTAAAACTAGATTTTTTATTGAAGATAACGACAAAAAAAGCTTTTTTGATTTATGTCAAAGCATATACAGATCAGCCCAGCAGAACGCTCCCCTCATGTACAATTCAGATAACGATTCTCAGTTTGTTTATGAAGAAGATTTTTATGAATTTGAAGAGGATGCAGAGAACTCTTTGAGTCCTATTTTTAGGGATTTGCACAGCTTTTATGTGGAGAGCAGTGAAATCAAAGCAGGAAATGTCTATAAAAAGAAAATCAAAAAAAGTCCAAAGAGAGTGCAACCATCCCTTTTTGAGGTGGTCGCATGAATCAAAAAATATCAGCTATTTTCCAGTGCTTTTTAACTGCCAAATACCCAATTACAGCAGCTAACATAAAGCCAATCGGTATTACTAGAACGCCTATATTATCCATTTTTCATATCCTCCAAAGTTCTTATGTAGTTATTCAACTTAACATAAGTAACAAATATTGCTATGGATACCAACATAAACACCATAGCAAATACATATCCATAATTACTGTTCTTTTGCAAAAAATTGATTGCATAAGCACCAAAACCACCGCCTATCGCGGTCAATATAACGAGTTTCTTATACAAAGCATCAACGATCTTTGCAACAAGTTCACTCTTTTCTTTATTTTCCAAAATAACTTCCAAAAGGCATAATCATGAACGAACAAAATTATAACATAAACATAGAAAAAAGCGTACTAAGCTCTATCATATTTGAGCCTAGCCAGTTCGATGAACTAAGCTCCCTGCTAAAAAAGGACGACTTCTATCTTCCTGCGCATCAAGACATATATGCTGCAATCCATTTTTTGACGGCTCAGGATAAGCCGATAGATGAAGAGTTTATAGCTAAAGAGCTCAGAAGAGCTAAGAAGTTTGACGAGACGGCGATGCTTGATATTCTCTCGGCTAATCCCGTCGCACCGTTAAATATCTTTTCGTATGTAAAAGAGATCCGCACTGACTCTATAAATCGGCAAATATATCAGCTCTCTCTTGATCTACAACACAAATTTAACCTAAAAACTATCGACAAGCTTTATGAGCTCAAAGAAGAACTTGAAAGTGTTGATGGGCTTAAGCAGAAAAAAAGTGTAGATTCTTTTTTGGATTATTTATCCACGGTAAATCTTGATTTTGAGGAGATAGAAAATTTGAAATTCTCTTATCTTTATGATAATTTTATCGTCGGAAATGAGATTACTATGATAGCCGCTCCGCCTTCGAGTGGTAAGTCACTTACAGCTTTTGCGCTCGCTCTCAATTCTGCTAGATCTGGAAGAGTAAAACATGTAGTGTATCTGGATGCAGATAACTCTAAAACTACTATACAAAAAAGAAACATTCATAAAATAGTTCAAGAGAACAGACAATATATTACATATCAAATTACCCATAAAAGAGATGAAATTGACAAAACGATAAACGAAGCGGTAGCAAGAGATTTGACGGGATTTCTATTTGTGTTCGATTCGATTAAAAACTTTTTTGACGGACTGGATCGGGATAAAAACAGAGATGTCTCAAAAGTCATGAACAAACTAAAAGCTTTGCGCGACCGTGGCGCAACCATACTCTTTCTGCATCATACGAATAAGCCTCGGAAAGACGTAGAGGACATGTACGCAGGAAGTAGCGCGTTTCTTGAAGATACATCGAATGCTTTTATATTAAAATTAAATCAAAATAAAAAAACATTTATTTTCAAGTGCATCAAGGCAAGAACTGGGGATATCGAAGATCAAGCGTTTACATATGATTCCACAAATCATGTGCTGTCGAAAATAGAAGTTGCGGAAGCGGAACTTACTAAAGAAGATGAGGAAATGATAGAAGAGACTATACAATATCTAAAATCATCACGCAATAAGCCTATGTGGTCGGAGCTATGGAAGAACTTGACAGACCTTGGATACGACAAAGAGAAGGCTTCGAAGGTAATAAAAAGCAACGAAGGCAAACTCTGGAACTTTGAAAGAGGCGGGAGGAATAATCAAAAACTTTACTCTCTTATAGAAACTTCAACTTCTGCAAAATCAAAAGTTGTCGAGACAGTATATGAATATTTAGCTCCGAGAACTCCGATAAGTCCGAGAACCCCTGATTTAGGGCTTTATAAAGAGTCTGCAATTGCCTCCGATAACTCCGAGAACCCCAAAATACTTAATAATCTATCTGTTGTTGAAAAATCGGTTGAAAATTTCCCGCGGGAAAAAATAGAAATGCCGACTTTGTGAAGTATTAAAAGATTGGAGATGACAAAATGAAAAAATATATTCAAGAGAAAAACCTACCAAGTATCTTTGATCTTTCAAAAGATTTCTTTATCTCACGAAAAAACAAAGATTTTATACAAGGCATCCACTTCTTTGTACCGCCCGGTAGCTCCAAAACCAAGAAAGCGATCCTCTGGGATATTCAAGCGCTTGAAAATTGGCTAAGAGGTAATCAGAACCCTGATTTAGAGCTGCAAGAACTCTTAAATCGTACATAGTGTATAATCATGCCGTTAATTGTAAGTGGCAGATCTCCCATGAAAGGAGATTGCAAAGTGACAGACATAAAAAAAGCCTCCATCCTCGATAGAGGTAATAGAAAGTTCTGGTATGTGCGATACCAGGTGTTCTTTGAAAACAAAAGTGTTCCACCCTTTGAGGAAAGCACAAAAATTCTCAAGGCAGAAAAGACATTAAAATACATGCAGACTCAATATCTGCCCGCTTGGATAGCTCGTAAGCAAAGTGAGTTGTCATTACGAAAACATAAGAGTACACTATTTTCTTATTATGCTTCTATTTTTTTAGTCGATAGCGAAACATTGCATGACTATAAAAATACAAAATACCGCCTTGAGCGTATTCTGGCAGATTTTGGTAGTTTAGATATTCGTAAAATCAGCAAGCTGGATATAAAGCAGTGGCTTAACGCTCTAATCGACAAGCGATCAGAGCAAGCTCTAAGCAAAAATTCTAAGTCCAAATATTTAGGTATATTCCATCAAGTTTTCGGGAGAGCACATGATGATGGCATCATAGCGCAGAATATTACTTTTGATATAAAATTGCCTACGGGAACAAGAAGAGATCTATCTGTTATAGAGCCATTTGAGAAAAACGAAGTCAATTTATTGTTGCAAAACAGTAAAAGCCTGATTTATGGTGAATATCTATATTACTATTTAGGTATCTCATTCAACCAAGGTATATCTCCTGCTGAAATTTTGGGATTGCAATATGGTGATATAGATCTAAATAATCAAACCATAACTATAAGCAGAAATATAACAAAAGGGAAAATAAAAGAAACAAAAACTGTCTATAGAGATAGAACTATTCCTTTATTTGATAGCTCTATTCCTTATTTTGTAGACTTGCTAAAAATGGCAAAAGAAAAAAGGTCTCTTTGGCTCTTTAGTAAAAAAGGAGGAGGACCGCTTACGGATATTAAGGATATTAGAGGTACAAGAGCTATTGTTAAAAACAATATCAAAATCAAAGCAGACACCAAATGGTACAAACTGCTTAAAGATTGTGAACTCAAATATCGTGATCTTAAAAACTGTCGGCATACCTTTGCAGTCAATGCGATTGAGTCGAAAGCTTTTACTCTGCAAGAGATAGCCGGTTTGTTAGGACACGCATCGTTAAAGATGTTAATCGATCATTACGCTAGGTGGATAGGTTCAAAAGCACTTGAAGCTGATAAAAGTGTAAATATATACAGTGACACTTCAAGTGACACTACTAAAAAAAGTAACTAAAAAGAGTTTTGTCGTTTCTTTGGGAATAGGCTAATTAAGGGGCTTAGAAGTGGTGCGCCCGACATGATTCGAACATGTGACCGCTGGTACCGCAAACCAGTGCTCTATCCAGCTGAGCTACGAGCGCACA
>NZ_JACUTS010000019.1 GCF_014859695.1 Sulfurimonas sp.
CATAAACCCTAAAAACTCTAAAGAATTAAAAGCAAAAATTGAACTTATAAAACATAAAACAACGCCCCTGAGAATGAATCTCCACTTTTCTCGTTTCCACGTCCTCGATGGGAATGCATACTGTAAAATAACCTGAAATATACACTCCAACGGCAGGAGCATGGGAGCGAAAGTTGTTTGAGTTTATGATATAATCTCAAATTATTGATGCAAGGAAAAACGATGCAAATATCTTTAAATATCAAAAATGAATCTATTTCACAAAAAGTTTTAGAGTTTCTTTCTTCTTTTAAAAAAGAGGAGATTAAAATTGAAACTATCGATGATAAGCCTTTTAAGGAAGAATCTCTCTCCTCTTTTGTAGGCATGTGGAAAGACAGAGACATAACTATAGAGACTCTTCGAGAAGCTGCGTGGAAAAAATAGTCTTAGATACAAATATTTTGATTGAAATACTCAAAGGCAATCAAGATATTGTTAGAAAATTAGAAGAATCAGGCTTTAGTTATGCCATAAGCTCAATTAGTGCGATGGAGCTTTACTACGGTGCAATCAACAAAGCAGAACTTTTTAAACTTCAAAAATTTATATCACTCTTTGAAGAGATAGAACTTAACAAGAGTATTTCTAAAGTTGCAACAGAACTTATTTTCGAATATTCAAAAAGCCATAATTTAGATATACCAGATAGTTTGATAGCCGCTACCGCAATCGACAGCAACTTACGACTCTACACTCTCAATACGAAAGACTTTAGATATATAGATGGCTTAGTATTGCTATAAAATAACCTGAAATACACACTCCTACGCAGGAGAAACTGTGAAAGAACCTCAAAAAACATTTCAAAGAGTGTTTCAAGCTCTCTTTGAAATAAGATAAAAACAGATCTAAAAACTCCCTATTTCAGCACTTTTAAACCCCAAAAAAGATACAATTATTTTAGAAAAATTCTATTTAAATATTCTTTTGCAGGTGTTTTATGCGCAGTCATTATAAGCAGGGTCTCAACCGTAAGCAGCAGTTACTTTTTCCTCCTAGTTTGGATGAGTATGTAGGTGAAAACAATAGCGTAAGAGCGATTGAAAGTTATGTGGAGATATTGGATTTAAGAGAACTAGAGTTTAAAAATCTTTCTAAAAAGTCCAATGACGGACAACCTGCATATCATCCCAAACTGCTTTTAAGAATTTCGAATTAAAATCGCTACTATTTAAAATATTTTTATCGCGTCATGCTGCTTCATTTAAGTTATCCCCTCTGTTATTAATGCAAATGATAAAGTTTTTTTCGCTCGCTTGAACCTGCTATATTTAGCTGTTTTCTGTACTTGGCGATGGTGCGTCTTACCATCTGGACTTTGAACTTCTCTTGGATGAGCTCTAAGAGTTTCATGTCACTTAGAGGTTTTTTTCTATTTTCCTGTTTTACCAGATTTGCCACAAACTCTTTTATGGCAGCGTTTGAGACATCTTCGTCTATGGCTGTTGTAAAGAACTCCTTCATGGCAAAAACGCCTCTGTTGCAGGCTATGTACTTGTTTGCAATGGCTCTTGAGATGGTTGAGGGGTTGTGTCCGAACTCATCTGCCAAAGTTTTAAGAGTTAGCGGCATAATCGCTCCGCCACTAAAGAACTCATACTGATACTCGACTATCATAAGTCCTACTTTGTAGAGTGTCGCTTTTCTCATGTCGAGGGCATCAACCAGACTTTTTGCCTCTTTGATTTTTTGCGAGATAAACTCATGTTCGACCCCGTAGTTTGTGTCTATGTGGATTGTAGGGTAGTAGGCATCGTTGAGTTTTACCTCTATCTGCTCTTCGTCATCAAAATATATCATCAAATCAGGAACTACATGTGCGGACTCCTCTTGATACTCAATGGCGGGGGGATTTTTAAAACTCCCAAGCACTCGCATGACCTCGGCAAAATTTTTCTCATCAGAGTAGGCATATATATTTTGTATATCTTCTATCACTTTTACCGCCAACTGGTATGCCTCATCGCTTACATCGGAGCTATCGAGTTGAAACAAAAATGATTCTGAGAGATTTTTGGCGGCTATGCCCACAGGCTCCACATGTGCAAAGCGCAGACGGATTTTTTCAAACTCCGCTATGTCAATGGCACTATTTTTGCAAAACTCTTCGCTATCGCCTTCATAATATCCGTTTTCATCAAGGTTTGCGACCACAAAAGAGGCTATTTTTTGGGAGAGCGGAGTGGGGAAAAGCGGGGCTTCTAGCTGCTCATCCAATATATCATAGAGAGAACGGCTCTGAATGGTTAAAGCCTCAATCTGCTCAGTTCTGGAGTTGCTTACAGAGTCGCTTATGATTTTTTTTGGGATTTTTTTCTCAAAGCTCTCTTCATACCCGCTTGAGACTTCCACAACGGGGTTTGCCTCGACAAATGGCGCCATCGCTTCGCCCAAATCACTGAGACTTGAGTGTAGAATAGGAAGCCAATTGCGTAGCGTATTTGAGAGTTTATGCTTGTTCTCTACGCCATGTGTCTGTCTTAGGGCCGCCATATTTTTTAAGCCGTTAAAGCTTAAACTCCTCGCCTAAATAATGCTTGCGTACATCCGCATTTTGTCCTATTTCAGCGCTTGTTCCGCTAGCGAGCAGTGAACCTGATTTTATAACATAGGCTCTATCGCAAACATCCAAAGTCTCACGAACGTTGTGGTCGGTGATAAGCACACCTATTCCATACGATGCAAGCTGTCTTATAACCATCTGAATATCCATAACGGCTATGGGGTCAACCCCCGCAAAAGGCTCATCAAGAAGCAGAAACTTCGGCGAATTTACCAAAGCTCTTGCAATCTCAACACGGCGTCTCTCCCCGCCGCTAAGGCTTATGCCCTTACGATAGCGAATCGGCTCAATGTTAAACATATCCAGAAGCTCCAGTATTCTCGCTTCTTGTGCTTTTTTATCTTTTATCTTTACCTCTGCGGCTATGAGAAGATTGTCCTCCACGCTTAAATCTTTAAATATAGAAGCTTCTTGGGGAAGGTAGCCTATACCTTTTAAAGCTCTTAGGTGCAGAGGCATGCCTGAGAGGTTTTCATCATCAAAAAAGACCTCTCCGCCGCTTGATTCAACAAGTCCGCAAATCATATAAAAGGTTGTTGTTTTTCCGGCTCCGTTTGGTCCCAAAAGTCCTACCACTTCGCCGCTCTTTACCTCAAGACTCATCCCTTTTACTATCTCTAAATCTTTTATCTTTTTCTTTAGCTCTACCGCTTTTAATGTGTGCATATCGTATACTCTCTTTTATCGTCAGAAATTTTTTCTATAGTTATCGTCATATTTTTAATCTCAGCCGAATTTAGTATCTCAGCCAACTCATCGTCGCCCCACTCCACAAAATGGAGCCCATCCTTCTCAAGCTCTTCAAGCATTCCCAAAGAGATAAAGTGACCGAGACCTTTGTTGTACATGTCATAGTGAAAAACCTTCTCTCCGTAGCAGTGCTGAAGAGAAAATGTAGGCGATGTCACTTCATCATCAATGCCTAGACACTTTACCGCTCTTTTTACAAAAGTTGTTTTTCCCGCTGCCAAATCTCCGCGCAAAATAACCACGCCGCTGCTGAAATTTTTAACAACATCCTCAACCAAAGAGCCAAGTTCTTCCAATGAAAGTAGATATTTTCTCATAGTTTGTTTGATATTTCAATGATTTGTCTAAGTTTTTCTTTGGCTTTTGATGTTTTTATGGCTTCTCGTGCCATCTCCAAACCATCTTGAATATCACGAGCCAAACCATCAACCATAAGAGCCGAAGCCGCATTTATAAGCACTATATCTCTCTGCGCATCCGTTGCCCTAGAGTCAAAAATGTTGTACAAAATATGAGCGTTGGCTTTTGCATCTCCGCCGACTATTGCACTAAGTGGAGCTCTTTTTATGCCATGCTCCTGCGGGTCGATTATAAACTCGCTAATCTTGCCATCCCTTAGGCGTGACGCGTAAGTTATATCGCTAATGCTTATCTCATCCATGCCCTCTTGCGAACTAACTACCATAGTTGAAGTCGCACCGTTCATCCTCAGCGCCTCGGCTATTTTTGGAACAAAAGATTTATGAAACACTCCCAAAAGAGACTTTTTTGCTCCCGCGGGGTTTGTAAGCGGCCCTAAGATATTAAAAATCGTCTTATCGGGTATGGTTTTTCTAACAGGCATAATAAACTTCATGGCAGGGTGGTGGCTTTGCGCAAACATAAAGGTAAAACCGCTCTCTTCAAGAAGTCTCGCACTCTGATTTATGTCCAGATCAAGACGCACGCCCAACTCTTCAAACATATCCGCACTTCCCGATTTTGAAGTAACCGAGCGGCTTCCGTGTTTTGCCACCATACTCCCGCATGATGCGCACAAAATCGCTACGGTTGAAGAGATATTGAAACTCCCTATCTTGTCTCCGCCCGTTCCTACAATGTCGATAACCCTTGAGTGTAAATCCTCAGATATCGGCAGCGGGATCGCAAAAGAGCGCATAACCTCCGCAGCAGCAGCTATGGTTTGAAACTCACTGTTTTCATCAAGTTTTACGCCCAAGAGAAGCTCTCTCATCTGCTTGTCACTCATCTCATGTTTAAAGAGTGACGTAAATAGTTTTTTCGCCTCTTCGTAGCTCATAAAATCTCCTCTATATACTCTTCTTGAAGGCTCTTTGGCGTTGATTTTGTCTGTGGAATCTGCAAAATTTTATACTTTTTCACAGAGTTTAGATAGTTTATGGTTATAACATCTCCAACTGCAATATTTTTGCTCGCCTTTGCCACAATACCGTTTACCAGCACGACTCCGTTTGCTATCATATCTTGAGATACGGAGCGCCTTTTTGTAATATTTACCGAATTTAAAAATTTATCTATTCTCATAAAACACCATCTGCATATTTTTTGTATATTGTAGAGAAATAAAACTGAAATTGATGTAAGAGTTGGAACATTTTTTGCATAACACTCATTCAACTTCTATTTATGTTGCAAATCTGCTTTTTTCTTCTGTATAATAACCCCATGCAAATAGATAAAGAAAAAATAATTAAAAACGCTATCATAATCGTATTGTCACTTATTGTTATTTTACTCCTCATTTTAGGGGTTTTAAACTCGGAGTTTACAAAACTGAAAAAATACGATGTTGATGGCAAATCCCCAAGAGAGAGTGCTTACAACCGCACTATACTCTCAAGCCTAAGCAATAGCATGAAAGTTTCAATCAGCAGCGACAATAGAGCAAATCTGGGTGATTTTGTATTTAATATCTCTGGGGATAAAAAACTTATTGCAAATATCTCCATAAAGTATAAACCCATAAAAAATGAGGACTCTTGGTTTAATAACAGTGATGAGATCAAGAAGGAGATTCTCAAAAAAGGGGTGATTTTAAGAGACGCAACAATAGACACAATGCTTGGGTACTCCACTGCCAACGCAAACAACGAGAAGATGAGAGAGAAGCTAAAAGAGACCCTAAATAAAAATCTCTCTTCATGTGAGATTGAAGAGGTCTATTTTAATGAGTTTATAATTCAATAGTCTTATTAACTGATGTTACGCACTAAAACGAACGCGTCCGTTTTTCTAAAGAAACTTCGTTTTGTGACAGGGACAAAAGTCCCTACAACCCCCTTATCATGGAGTATGCCATTAGTTAGCATACCTAAAAGCTACGAAAAACAAGTTTTTCGAGAACTACAAAGTATTTTTACGCCTTTTTTTGTAAAAGTGCGTAAGGTGATTTAATTAAATCTGCCGACTAAGCTGAGCTTATTTGGCACTCAAGCAGTTAAAATTGCGGCTGAAGAAACGGAATAATCTGCTTTTTACGGCTTAAAACGCCGTCTAACCATACTTGGTTATTTTGAAGTTTTATACCGAACGCCTTTTCGACTTTGCTTGCATCATCACTGAGAACAAGAAGCTGTGAGCCCTCTTTCATAATATCGGTTAAAAGAATCATGATGGTATGTAAACCCTCTTCATGCTTCATAAGTTTCATATCTGCAAACAGCTCATCGATTCTACTCTCAAGAATGGAGATATCAACCATTTCAAGCTGCCCTATCCCGACTTTAGTACCGTTCATATCAAAAGCTTTGTAGTCTCTTGTATTTAAATTTCTTGCACTCGCACCCTCAACCGCGGATTTTGCTATAAACATCTCCATGGCAAGAGCTTTATAATCCTCTATGTGGCAAATCTGTGCCAAATCTTTTACCGCTTTTGTGTCGACTTTTGTACATGTAGGGGATTTAAAGATTACAGTATCGCTTAAAATTGCGCACATCATCATCCCTGCTATATCTTTTGGAATCTCAACTCCGTGATAGTCATACATCTCTTTTATGATCGTGTTTGAACATCCAATAGGGCGAATCCAGCACTCAAGAGGAGTATCTGTCGTAATATCGCCAAGCTTGTGATGATCGACTATCCCTAAAATAGTCGCTTCTTTGATATCTTTTGGAGCCTGTGCAAGGTCTGAAAAATCTACAAGATAGACCTTTTCACCCGCATAAGAGGTTTTAAGCTCAGGCGCTTGTGCTCCAAATCTATTAAGTATAAACTCTGTCTCAGGAGATATCTCGCCTTGACGCGTAGCAATACAATCCTCTCCTAGCTTGTTTTTTAAATAGGCAAGAGATATTGCCCCTACTATTGAGTCTGAATCTGGATTAGTATGACCAAAAATATATGTTGACATCTGTGCAACCTTTAAAATTTTTTATAATTATACTAAATTTTTGTGTTATAAAATTTACAGAGCCGCTTTATTGCAATTAATGATATAATTTTGGGATGAATGAAGTGATAAACAGCGTTAACGCAGATATATTTTTTTACCACGCTTTGGTAGTTTTTGGTGCTCTTTTAATCATCGTAGTACTTATTCATATGCTCTACAACAGACGTACGCCAAACAGCATAACTGCTTGGCTTCTTTTCATAATTCTACTTCCCTATGTAGCAATAGTTTTATACTTTATCATCGGTTCAAGAAAGAGAGAACAGAAATATAAAAAAGAGACTCTATCTCTTAAAAATAGAACTACAGATGAGAATATACAAAACAGTATTGATAAAATGTTGAGAAATTACGGCATTGCGGACGCTGCGAAAAACAGTGAACTGAAGCTCTTTTTTGATGCAACGCAAACTTACAACGAACTTCTCTCATATATAAAGAGTGCAAAAAAATCAATCCTAATAAGCGCATTTATTTTTAAGTATGACAAGGTTACCAAAGAGATTTTAAACGCTCTTGTTAAAAAAGCAAAAGAGGGATTGGAGGTAAAAATTCTCATAGACTCTTTGGGCTCATTTCCTCTTTATATCTTTCGCTACAGGCTAAAAACACTCATACAAAGCGGCGCAAAAGTGGAGTTTTTTATGCCTGTTTTTGAGATGCCATTTAGAAACTATATAAATCTTAGAAACCATAGAAAAATCTATATTTTTGACAACGAGAGAGTTTTAAGCGGAGGGGCAAATCTTTCACAAGAGTATCTTGGTGCAAAAAGCGACAAAAGTAGGTGGCAAGATATTATGTTTCTAATCAGTGGGCAATCTGTAGAGCACTATTTTGAGATATTTGCTTCAGACTGGTTATATGCTTCGGGAGAAAAGTTAGAGTACGCCAAAGAAGCACCGGAGAATGAGGGTGAGATATATCTGCAAGTTGTTCCATCGGGTCCCGACATGGACAAAGATGTTCTTTATGAAGTTCTTTTATCTGCAATATACAGCGCAAAAGAGAAAATCTACATCATAACCCCTTACTTTATACCAAATGATGCACTCATTCAAGCGCTTATAATTGCGCACCACAAAGGGATAAATATCAAGCTTATCACGCCCAGAGAAGCAAATCACACCATTGTAAATCTTGTTAGAAGTTCCTACATGAGAGAGCTTGAAGAGGCGGGGATAAAAATATATCTCTATGACGGCGCGATGCTTCACGCAAAAGCTATAATTTTTGATGATGAGAGCCTTGTTTTAGGAAGCGTAAACTTTGACAACAGAAGCCTCTTTTTAAACTATGAAGTCGCTACGTTTGTCTACTCTAAAAAGATTATCAACGAGGTGGAACTTTGGGCGAAAAAGCTTATAGAGAACTCCTCATTCGGAACCAAAAACGTCTCTGCACCAAAGAGGGTTTTTGAGAACCTTATGCGAATACTCGCACCGCAGCTCTAGGATTTAGCCATGTTTGTACCAAAGAGTTTTGTAAAATCATTAAAACATCAAGAAGAGAGCCTAGGAGGAGAGTTCAGCCTTCTTTGCTGGAATGTGGCAAAACTGACACTTGAGAGCTCCTACAAAGAGTTTATAGAGTCGCTTATACAAAGCCATAACTTTGACCTGCTTCTGCTTCAAGAGGTTAAAAAAAGCCTCTCTCTTGAGCTGGATATTCACGACTACTCATATATATTGTCTCCGAATATAGAGACTAAAAAGCATGTTTTTGGAGTTATGAGCGCTTTTAAATCATCTTGTGAAGATGAGTTTACTCTCCTTAGCAAAAAGCGCGAACTTAGATATGCTACGCATAAGGTTTCGCTTATTACACATCATAAAATCACAGATGATGAAGTGCTTCTTGTGGTCAATCTGCATGCTATAAACTTTGTGCATAACAGTCACTTTAAAAATGAGCTCGACTACCTATATGACTCCATCAGTCACCATAAAGGAGCGATGATAGTAGCGGGTGACTTCAATACATGGAATATAAAAAGAGTGAGATTTATGGAGGAGTTTACACAAAATCTCTCTCTCAAAAAAGTTGAGTTTAGCGATGAAAAACATCTCAAAAAAATTTTTACAAACTCCATAGACTATATCTTTTACAGAGACTTAAATGTCACCTACTCTGAAGTGATTAACAGCAAAAAAATCTCCGACCATAACCCTATAATCGCAAAATTCTCTACTCTATAAACTCCACAACCTCTTCAAATGGCAATCTCAACTGAGATGACTGCTCCTTTACTCTATACCCAAAAGGAAGCAGTAGAGAGAGTTGATATTTATTAGTATCAAGTTCTAAAACTCTCTCTACATCCTCTTTGTCAAACCCCTCAATCGAGCAGCTATCAATTCCAAGTGTTGCCGCACATGTCATCATATTTGCCGCGGCAATATATGTCTGTCTTGCAGTCCAGCATAGTATATTTTCATCGCTGCTTAGAGTTTTGCTTAGATGCGATGCATACTTATCCATATAAAAATCAAGCATCTCCTGCGGCATCTCTCTTCTTGAGAATCTCTTTTTAACGACTCCGCTCTCTGGCTTTACGCTCTCTATGGCAGCAAGTATTACAACCAGATGCGAGCAGGTTGTGATTTGGGGCTGATTCCAGCAGTGAGGTCTAATGCTGGCTTTTAGCTCCTCATTTGTAATGACCAAAAATTTCCATGGTTCCATGCCAAAAGACGAGGGAGATTTACGCCCCGCTTCAAGTATCTCTCTTATATCTTTATTGGAAATTTTTTCATTTTCATCAAAAACCTTACACGCATGTCTAAAATCCATCGCCTCTTTAAATGTTTTACTCATAACTTCATCTCCTTATACTCTCTAAAATGTTATATACTTTTAAAACTATAACAATTGAACCCTCTTATTAAATCATAAACTAGATTCCAAGTCAAGCTTGGAATGACGAACTACCAGTTACCCTGAACTTGCACCACAAGGGTATTTCCTTTGGTCATTCAGGGTCTAATTCAATAATTGTTCAGAGGGTTCAATTTTACAAAAAGGAAAACAGATGCAAAGTATCATCGCAAGTATTGATTTTGAGGCTCTTTTAAAACTCTCTATAACTGTAGGCTTAAGCATAATCGCCGCAATAATTGCCTATTTGGTATCAAAAAAATATATTGTAAAAATTATCCACAAACTCATATTTAAAACAAAGTCAAACTGGGACGACACTTTTATCAAAACTGGCTTTTTTGAACAGCTCGCCCACCTTGTTCCGCCGCTTGTAATTCTCTATTTCTCAAGCATGTACCCAGAAAATTTACAAGATGCACTATCACAAATTGTCGGTTTTTGGATAGCAATTGTAGTTATTAAAAGCATAGATAAGTTTCTCTCGGCTCTTTTAGAGATATACAACTCTCTTGAAGTCTCAAAAGATAAGCCCATAAAAGGGTATATCCAACTGCTGAAAATGTTTGTCTATATTTTAGGTTTTATAATCGCCGTGTGTGTTTTGGCAGGCGTCTCTCCATGGGGCGTTCTAAGCGGCGTGGGTGCCTTTACCGCAGTACTTATGTTTATCTTTAAAGATACTATCCTCTCCCTTGTCGCAAGTGTGCAGATTGTGGCAAACGACCTCTTTAAAGTCGGAGACTGGATAGAAGCTGAGAGTTTTGGAGTCGACGGAGAGGTAATTGATATCGCCCTTCACTCTGTTAAGGTACAAAACTGGGACAAAACCATCGTAACGATTCCGACTCATAAGTTTATGGAGAACTCCTTTAAAAACTGGCGCGGGATGAGTGATAGTGGAGGAAGAAGAATAAAAAGAGCTCTTTTTATAGATGTAAACTCCATAAAGTTCTGTACTCCGGAGCTTTTGCAAAAGCTTAACAAAATAGAGATTATCAAAGATTACCTTCAAGAGAAGCAGAAGGTTGTAGACACTACGGATGAGATAACATTGAACAAGAGAAAGCTCACAAATATAGGAACTTTTAGGGAGTATGTCAAAAGATATTTACAGAAAAATCCAAACATTGACAGCAAAAACTTCACATTTATAGTCAGACAACTGCAGCCGACTTCAAAAGGGGTTCCGCTTGAGGTCTACGCTTTTAGCAACAAAAACAAATGGGCAGAGTATGAGGATATACAGTCGGATATTTTCGACCATCTTCTAGTTGCCCTAAAAGAGTTTGATCTTAGACTATATCAAGAGCCCTCAGGAGAGTTTGGCGTGATTAAATAGTGCTTTTTATATATTCATGAACCTCGAGAGCACTTCCTCTAAAAGCAACTAGATTAGCGCGCTTTTGTATCTGATAGTCATACATCGGGTCATAATACTCACTCAGCAGATACTCTACCCACTCCTTGTACTTCTCAAAAGAGCCGCTTCTCTTCTGCTCTTGGAGTGCATCTTCAAAAATAGCCAAAACCTCACTATATTTCTGATTTCCAAGTCGTCTTTTTATGCGGTACATGGCGTTTTGTATACTCTCTTGCCAAGCATTAAGAGCATCTGTAAAACCTGCTCCCTCGTACGCTTTTTGCGCCTCTATGACATATTCGTTGAGGGTTATCTCTATTCTCTCATCCAAAGGCGTCTCAAGTATAACAAGAGGCGAATTTGACATAACCGGAGTAAAGCTATCGGGCATAAACAGACTGCCGATATGTTTTCCCTCATCCTCAAAAACAAGAGTTCCAAGCCCCTCCTCCCTCTTTTGAATCAGTTGATATGTCAGGTTGTTCTCAAAGTCGATCTGCGAAGTTTGCGGTGTAATCTTTTGCCCAAAAGATGAACCTCTGTGGTTTGCCAAACCTTCAAGGTCGATTGCATTTTGCATCTTCTTAAGCTCTATGGTCTTTCCTGAGCCGGTTCTTCCGCCGAGGACTATGGGTTTAAAATGCTCACAAGAACTCTCAAGCTCACGTAGCAAATAACCTCTAAAAGCTTTATAACCGCCCTTTAAGCGCACTATCTCTCGACCTCTCTCTCCAATCCACTGCTGCGCAATCTTAGAGCGCTGTCCACCTCTAAAGCAGTAGAGAAGCGCATCTGGATTTGCATCCATAAAATCAAGCCACGCCTGCACCCGCTGCTCTTTTATAGCACCGCTCACAAGCTCATGTCCTAGTTCTACAGCCTTTGCATTGCCTCTATTTTTATAACATATACCTACTTCATGTCTCTCTTCATCACTCATAATAGGAAGATTTAGGGCATTAAAAAATGCACCTTTTTTAAACTCAATAGGTGCGCGGACATCGATAAGCGGGGTATTGTTTAAAACAATGGATTTGAAATCATCAAAGAGTTCCGACACCTATAAAACCTCTACCAAATGTTTGCCCTGTGCCACCGTTTCTCCGATTGGCTCAAGTTCCAGACCTGCCGCGCGCGCTGTTTCATAAAATGCATCCACGCCATCTTTTCTAACCATCACAAGCAGCCCGCCCGATGTCTGTGCATCGCAGAGTATCTCTCTTTGTTTCTCGCTCATTTGAGAGATTTTATGACCGTAGCTCATAAAGTTTTTACGAGAACCTCCAGGTATGCAGCCAAGCGCTCTATATTTTTCAACATTTAAAAGAAGCGGAACTTTCTCAAACCAAATATTTGCGCTAATTTCGCTTGCTTCACACACCTCACTTAAATGTCCCAAAAGACCAAACCCGGTAATGTCGGTCATGGTAACAACACACTCAAGAGATGCCAATGCACTACCCGATTTATTGAGCGTAACCATAGCTTCAATAGCCGCATCTATGTCGCCCGCTTCAATCTTTTTTTGCTTTTGCGCGGTTGTAAGTATGCCGATGCCTATGGGTTTTGTAAGAAATATAAAACAATTCTCCTCGCCGCCGCTGTTTTTCATAAGGTTTTTGTTCTCAACCAACCCCGTAACAGCCAGTCCAAAAATCGGCTCAGGAGAGTCTATGGAGTGTCCGCCCGCAAGAGGGATGCCCGCATCTTCACATGCCGCACGACCTCCCTCTATCACCTGACGCGCCACATCCGAGCTTAGTTTATCAATCGGCCATCCAAAGATGGAGATAGCCATAAGAGGCTTCCCGCCCATAGCGTATATGTCACTTAGTGCATTTGTCGCAGCAATGCGCCCAAAAGTAAAAGGGTCATCCACGATAGGCATAAAAAAGTCCGTCGTAGACAAAACAGATGTTCCGTTACCCAAATCATAAGCCGCCGCATCATCTTTATGCTCGTTTCCCACAAGAAGCTCTGGAAAGAGAGTGCTTGAGATGTTGGTCTTTAGTATCTCATCAAGAAGCATCGGTGAGATTTTACATCCGCACCCAGCTCCATGGCTATACTCTGTAAGTTTCACTTTTTCCATTATTTCCCTTTATTATGCAGCGCTAGCTCTTTTTTTAGATATTCGCCCGTATAAGAGCCTGTTTTTTTATGCTCGTCTGCCACTTTTTCAGGGCTTCCCTCAGCGATTATAAGACCGCCGCCGCTTCCGCCCTCTGGTCCCATGTCGATGACATAGTCGGCATTTTTTATCATGTCGAGATTATGCTCGATTATAAGCACCGAGTTGCCAAGCTCTACGAACTTGTGAAGGACGCCAGTAAGTCTGTCAACGTCAGCAAAATGAAGTCCCGTCGTCGGTTCATCGAGTATGTAAAGAGTTTTGCCAGTGTCTTTGCGGCTTAGCTCTTTACTTAGTTTGATTCTTTGTGCCTCACCGCCTGATAGCGTTACGGCATTTTGACCCAAAGTTATATAGCCAAGACCTACATCGACAAGTGTTGACATAATCTGGTTTATCTTTGGAATGGGTCTAAAAAACTCATGTGCCTCATCGACACTCATTCTTAAAACATCCGATATATTTTTGCCCTTGTAAAAAACCTCTAACGTCTGCTGATTGTAGCGCGTGCCTTTACATGTGTCACACTTAACCATAATGTCCGGTAAAAAGTGCATCTCAATCTTGTTTTCGCCCTCGCCTTGACATTTCTCGCATCTTCCGCCTTTGACGTTAAAGCTGAATCTAGAGCTTGTATAGCCTCGTATCTGTGCCTCTTTTGTCTGCGCGAAGAGATTTCTTATCTCATCCATAACACCCGTATATGTTGCGGGGTTTGATCTTGGAGTTCGTCCTATCGGGCTTTGATCGAGATAGATGACTTTGTCTACATGTTCAAGCCCCGTTATCTCAACACCCGCTACTTTGTTGACTTTTCTTGCATGATTTAAAAGCTCTCTCGCTGTGGGAAGAAGTGTTTGAAGCATCAAAGAGCTCTTCCCGCTTCCGCTCACACCTGTTATACATACAAAGTTATTTAGGGGGATTCTTGCACTTAAGTTCTCTATATTGTTAAGTGTGACGTTTTTAATCTCTATAAATTTATCCTGTTTGCGTCTATAAAAATACTCTATCTTTTTTCTGCCGTAAAGATAATCAGCTGTGAGAGTTTTTGCCTTTTTTAACTTATCAAGCGTTCCTGCAAAAACAACATCTCCACCAAATTTTCCGGCGCCCGGTCCGATATCTACGATAAAGTCCGCATTTTCAATAGTCTCTTTGTCATGTTCGACGACTATAACGCTGTTTCCCTTCTCCTGTAGGCTTCTGAGCGTGCGGATAAGTTTAAGAGTATCTCTCTCATGTAGTCCGATACTCGGCTCGTCTAAAACATACAAGACACCCGTTAAACCGCTGCCGATTTGTGAAGCGATGCGGATTCTCTGCGCTTCTCCCCCACTTATGGTTCTTGCGTCACGCCCAAGGGTAATGTAGCCAAGTCCGACATCAAACAAAAAGTAGAGTCTCTCTCGTATTTCATTTAAAATCGGAGCACCTATTTGAGTATTTTGTTTTGAAAGATTTGTAAAATTATTCTCATCCCTAAACCACTCATAACTCTTTGAAATCGGCATATCTAAAATGTCTGCGATTCCTTTGCCTGCAACTTTTACGGCGAGCGACTCTCTTTTGAGTCTATTTCCATTACAGACATTGCAGACTTTTTCACTCATATAGTCAGCCAGCTCTTTCTCATCTTTAAACATGTCGTAGGCTATCTTTATAATCCCTGGCCAGACTCTCTTTACCTCATGGTTTTTCCATAAAAAACTCACTTCGTCAATTCCGCCGTGTAGTATCGCTTTTTGCTTATACTCAGGCAGTTCACTGTAGGGCACGGTAATGTCAATGTCGTTTGCCGCGCAAAAGCCCTTTAAAAAAGTAAAGTAGTACCCTTTGTTAAAGCCGTATATAATCTTAACCGCACCCTTTTCTATACACAAATCTCTATCGATTATCTTATCATGGTCAAGCGCGTAGCGAAGTCCAAGACCGTCACATTCGCCACAAGCTCCTTTTGGCGAATTAAAAGAAAAAGATAACGGCTCAAGAGGGTCAAAACTTATCTTACAATCAAAACATGCATTGTGTTCGCTGTAGTGAATACTTTGCTGTTTAAGACCAAGCTCTTCATGGTTTAGTATATCAACCTCCAGCTCGCCGTAGCTCTCTTTGAGCGCTTTTTCAACGTCTGCTGCAATTCTCTCTTTGTTCTCTTCTTTGACTACAACTCTGTCGATAACGACCTTAATAGTATGTTTTTTTGTTTTACTCAGCTCTATCTCTTCATCGAGTCTAACCATAACGCCATCAATCATGGCACGCACATACCCTTTGTGTGACAAAGACTCCAGCACATCATGAAAGCTTCCCTTTTTTTCGCGCACAAGTGGAGCCAGAAGAACAAGCTTTGCGCCCTCTGGAAGTTTTGCAACTTCAGCAATAATATCAGAAGCGCTCATATGAGAGACGACTTTGGAACATTTATGGCAGTGCTGTATACCTACTCGTGCAAAAAGAAGTCTTAAGTAGTCATATATCTCGGTAATCGTTCCCACTGTCGAGCGTGGATTTTTTGACGTTGTTTTTTGATCAATGGCAATAGCGGGAGTAAGCCCTTCTATCTTATCAACATCAGGCTTGCCGACGCGATCTAAAAACTGTCTTGCATACGATGAGAGAGACTCCATGTAGCGTCTCTGCCCCTCCGCGTACAGTGTATCAAAAGCTAAAGTAGACTTTCCGCTTCCGCTTAGTCCTGTAAAAACAACCAACTTATTTTTTGGAATCTCAAGCGATATATTTTTTAAATTATTCTCTCTAGCGCCTACTATTTTTATAACATCTTTATTTTTCATTTATAACCAACAATCCTCTAAAAAAATATTCTTTGTATCAAATATATAACAATTAGTAGATAAAAACCTACTAAGAGTTTTTTATGCACCGCCGAATCAACTCTATCTTTAAGCAAAATACCGACGTATACACCAGCTAGCGATGCCAAACCTATAACGACTCCGCTAAAGAAATCTATCTCTCTGCTAATGGCGTGAGATATAAGACCCGAAACTGATGAAAAAACCACAAAAAAGAGCCCCGCCGATACGGCCTTTTTAAGGTCCACATGCAAGAAGCTAACTAAAATAGGAACCAAGATAATGCTTCCGCCGACACCTATAAGCATACTTAAAAGACCTAAAAAGAGACCTATTAAAAAAAGTACGGCTCTGTTTACATCTTTTTGTACTACATCAACTTTTGTCTTGAAAAAAAGTCTGCTGAGTGCAAAAACAGCAAAAACCAAAAAGATAATCTCTAATGTCAAATCGCTAAATACAGATGTGAAAAATCCGCTCAAAAGTGCACCGACAAAACCGCCGACACCAATTGTAAAGACCAGGGGAACATCAAGTGTTCCCTTTTTATTGTTTAGATAACTGCCATAAATCGAACTAAAAACCATCTGCACAACAGAAATGCCGATTGCATCTTTTATCTCATGTCCAAGTAGCAAAAGAAGAGGAACAAGTATAGTCCCTCCTCCTATGCCAAAAAAACCGGATAAAACGCCGACACCGATACCTAAAAATATCAATTCAATCATTATTAAAACTTTTTTTGGAATTATAGCATCTTAATGCAACGTTTCATTTGACATCTAAATTCAAGATAATGGGCTTCTCTAGAATATATTAAGAATTTTTAGAGGTGTGCTAAAGTATAATTTAGCCAAATAAGGGTGTAAAAATGTTAAATACAATCATTGAAGCTTCAAAAAATTTTTGTGTCCATCAAATCAGGCTACCGTATGAGCTACACGACAATGTCACTCAAATGAGAACAGTTATTGCTTATATTGATATACAAAGCATTGATGGAACTAAACACAGAGTTTATATCGGAGCGACACCGAATTTCGCGCAGAGAATATCCACGCTTCTTTTAGAAGAGCGCGATAGTGATGAGGAGACTTTGATAGACATGACGCTTGAGACTGCAAACTTGATTATCGGGAGTGCAAAAGTTCTCGCAAGTGAGAGTGACTCTGAGTCTTACACTATGTCTACTCCCTATTTTGAAAAGATTGATATTTTTGATTTTATATACGACAGAGCAAAAGTCTTAAGAGTAGAAGACGATGAGATGATTATCGCTATTAAGGAACTATAGTTGAATAAAAAAAGACGAAAGTATGGAGCCAAAGAGTTCACTTTTGACCCGGAAAAAGAGCTCTCTTGGATGGACTATTCCGGTCTTCTGGACATGGAAGTTGAGTTTGTATCCGAACTTGGAGAGACCGAACTATCTATCGGCGATATATTAAAACTTACAAAAGGTTCTATAATAGACCTTAAAAAACCTGCGGGAGAGAGTGTTGAGTCTTATGTAAACGGACGTATTTTAGGAAAAGGCGAGGTTATGGTGTATGAAAAGAACCTTGCTATCCGTATAAATGAGATACTAGACTCAAGCGCCGTCCTATACCATCTTGCCAAAGAGAGACTATGATAAAACTGTTCTTAATTTTCCTGCTTCCGCTTTCTCTGTACGCTTCAAAAATTTTAAGCTATAACATCTATGACAGAACAGACAGAGTTGATGTTATGATTACCTTTGACACTCCGTATGAAGGTGTTATAAAGCAAAACACAAGCGACTCCAGCATCTTGATAAAACTTGAAGATGCCTCCATAGAGTCTACAAAAATAAAAAAGCTCTCATCAAAATATATAAAAGCAATTACAATTACGCCTATGTCCGGCTATACGCAAATTGCGGCGATTGTACCCCCTTCTATCAATCTTCAAGCATCAAAGACATCCGACTCATATGGACTCAGATTAAGATTTACAACCGCAGAGCCGGCAGAAAAAAGCATTTCGCAGCCACAAGAAACAGAAGCTCCTCTACTTTCCTCTCTTCCGACAAAAAAGAGTGATAACATATCGCAGAGTTACTACTTAGTAATAACAATACTAATTATAGGTATAGTTATACTTTTTTATATCAAAAAAAGAGTCTCAACTCCGCAAAACTCTAAAAAAACATCTTCATGGCTTTTTGCCCAGAACAATAACAATGAGCAAGCAAAGCCAAAACAGCCTACCCTCTCTGATGATGTAAGCATAAGATTTCAGAAATCACTAAATGAGCAAAACAGTGTAGTCATGCTTGATTTTGGCGAGCAGAGCTATCTTGTGCTTATGGGTAAAAACAATATTCTACTTGATAAATTTACCCACAACAGACCGACAACACAGGATGATTTTGAGTCTATTTTACAAAGCAGACATCAAGAGCTGGAGAGTTTTTTAAATAGTAGCAGCGAAGATTCAAAAGAGTATTTGCAGTCCTATAAAGAGAAAGCTGCATCTGTGAAATATAGGGCTTAGATTAAGAGGCGTCTTGGTTAAATCTATTTTCTAAGAGCTTCTTAATTGTGTTTATATTTGTCGTGGTTAGTTTATATTTCTCATCCATCATCTTGCTTATATGATAGACTTCAGTCACTGTAATACCGTATGGGTCTTTCTTCTCTTTTATGACTTGATTACCTTCAAAAGAGTAGAGATATAGGGTTTTGCGGGTCTGCTGTATATAGTATGTAAGCACTATCTCATCAGAGTGTTTTTTTTCAAGAGCTACAATTATGCGCCTGTCATCTTCACAGCTCTTATCTAGTTTTAATTCATCTCTCATTTGTGCCGCATCTATATAACCGATATAAAATTTATTGTACAAATCATGGTATCTCTGAATCTTTTCACTCATTAAAAAGTTCATGTCTAATATGTGTTTTTTATTACTATTGATACTTTTTGTAATCCAAGAGATAGTGTTGTAGTATCTAAAAGGGTAGAGTTTCAGAGAGTGCGCCTCTATCATCTTGGGAGATTTGATTCTCTTTTTTGGCATCAATTTTTTAGCATCCGTATCTACAATATACTCAAGCACTTCATTTGCCAAAAAGCCTTCCGTCAGCCAAACAGTACAGTAAGATGGTAATTGCCTAACTCCGGTAGCTCCCTCATTTAAAATAATAAGAGCTTTTATCTCATAGTTTGGAAAAATCAGCTCAAGAAGCGCCTTCTTTTTTCTAAGTCTTTTTCTAAGCTTAAGTACAGATTTGACAAGAGTCATCTCCACAAAGTAGAGCTCTTTGTTTTTTGTAATAAACATCGCATCAAATTCGCTTATCTCTCTGCTTTTTGTTCTATAAACAATCTGTTGTTTTTCACTTATTGAGAGCGTATTTGCATGTGCTTTGATTTTATCTTGATGAAAACCTTTAAGTACAAACTTTTCTATATTATCATTTTCTACGGCATAGATAAGGAGTTTTTCATAGATGAAATTTTCAAAAACTTCGCCCTCAAAAGAGCGGTATGAACTTAAAAAAAGGGAATCGTCTTTGCTGATGCCTCTTCTTATCAAAGATAAGAGATGTTTTACATTGTAATCATAGTGTAGTAAATTATCTCCAATATCACTCTCATCTAATGTTTTTATTGATTTACTGATTTTTAACAAATTATCTCATTACTACTAAAAAAGTCATCTATGACAGCCCGGTATTCTTTTATGTCAGATATACGGTTTATACTGTCTCTAAGTGCTGATGCACCTCGGTAACCTTTAGAGTAAGTATGAGTATGTTTTCTAAACATGGATACTCCATGAGAACCATAAAACTCTATCATCTTATCAAAGTGCTCCATGATTATATCATGCTTTATGTTTTTGTCAATAAATTCACTGCCTGATTTGAGCTGATGGAATATCCAAGGAGCACCGACAGCCCCTCTTCCAATCATGACGCCATCAGCCTCGGTATGCTCCAGTACCCACTTTGCTTTTTCATAAGAGTCTATATCGCCGTTTGCAATTACAGGGATTTTAATAGCTTCTTTGATCTCCCTTATCGCATCGTAATCAACTGCGGCTTTAAATTTTCCTGCGCGTGTTCTTCCATGAACCGCTAAAAAATCTGCGCCGCTATCTTCTACTCTCTTTGCTATATCTATGTGGTTTTTCTCCTCAAAACCAAGTCTTATTTTTACGCTTGTTAAACTTTTGTTTGAGGTATTTTTGATTGTTTTTATAATATCGCCCATCAAAGGAAGGTTAAGAAGCAGAGAACTTCCGCTTCCATGTCCGACGACCTTTGGCACTGGACAGCCGCAATTTAGGTCGATTATGTCTATTCCCTCTTGCTCATTTAGTATCTCAACGGCTCGGCGGATGACATCAACTTCAGCGCCTGCAATCTGAACAGAGTATGGATCTTCGTTTGGGTTTTTTTGTATCATGTTGAGTGTTTTAAGGGAACCGTGAACCAGAGCATTTGAGCTAAGCATCTCGCTAACCGTCAAATCTGCTCCAAATTTTTTAACAACACTTCTAAAAGGCAAGTCCGTATAACCCGCAAGCGGCGCTAATACGAATATAGGCTTTTTAAAAGATAATTTTTCACTCATTTTATATTTACTAAGCTATATAAAGAGATTAATATCAAAATGTTTTCCACAATCTCTCAGTGCGCTATACGCTTTAAAAGTCAGATATTCGTTAGGTTGAGATATGTCAAGTATCTCTTTTGCGGGAGAGAGCATCTCTAAATCAAAAAGAGTAAAGAGGTAGGCTTCCGTTGCGGCTTCATCCTCAGTGCTCAGTGATTCAAATAATTTTATTCTCTGTTCAGGAAGCATTGATTTGGATAGTTTTTTTGAAGCCTCTATGTAATCTTTTGAGTCTAGCTTAAGATTATGAAACAGTGCAAGCAATGAATCGTTAGATGCCTCTAGAGTGCGTTTGTCTGCATTTATTCTTGAGAGTATCTCAAAAAGAGCCTCTTTGCTAAACGCATCTTTATACTTCTCTATAGCGTAAAACGGTGCATTTTTTACAAAATCAACGTAGACCTCTTTGCGTAAATTAATATCATACCTGCTCTTGTCGCTAAGAATATTTTCAGCGCTAATATCGCCCTTTTTATATCTGTTTCTCTCATTTTGAATCACCAACTCATTAGAGGGCAGGAGAGAGTACTTTCTTAACTCAACTACTTCACCGTTTCTGATTGAGTTTATAAGAGAAAGAACGTCCCTTAGTTTTTTGTTCTCAATATCAGCGTCAAACTCTCCAATAGGAAAAATCGTAGCATTATCAACAATAGTGCCCAAAAGCTTGTATCTGTCCGTTTTAAATGAGTTGAAACGCTCTTTTTTTCCAAGATAAGCATCTATAATCGCATCAACGATTTTTTCATAGTCTTTATCATACTTGCGTCTTCTCAGTGTGCCTAGGAATGAGTAAAAAAGCATATGAATAACGCTGGCAACATACAATATTATCATAGGGATAACTACCCAAAGTGCAATAGAAAATGAGGGCAACGTAATGCCTAAAAACTCAAAGCCTATACTCTCTTGAGTTATAAAAGCATAGACGTACCATCCTACTAGAACAATTAATATTAACGCTGCTATTGTGTATTTTTTAATATGCATTATTTACCCTTTATTTAGATTTTTCTACGATCTCTCTACAATCAATGCAGTATATCGCATGAGGCTTAACTTTTAATCTTTGAAACCCGATAGGGTCTTCACACATCTCGCATATTCCATAATCACCGGATGCAATTTTTCCTAAAGTTACGTTAATCTCTCTTAACTCTTTCTCCTGCTGTCTTACAATAGCACTCTCAACCATAGAGCTGTTATCTACAGACGCATGATCACCCTCATCGTTAAGCTCCAACATACTTAGCTGAGTGAGTTCGTCATTCACGCCTTTTATATTTTTGATTATCTGTTCTTTTCTACTCTCTAAAATCTCTTTAAAATATTTTAACTCGCTACCTTGCACTGACTTTCCTTATTTGTGATATGGGTGATTGCTCAAAATTGAAAATCCCCTATAAATCTGCTCAAGCAAAACAGCCTTTGCAATTTTATGACTCATGGTTATATTTCCTAGACTTATAACGGTGTCGCTCTTCTTTAAAAATTCATCTTCAAAGCCGTAAGCTCCGCCTATGAAAAATTTAACCGCAATTTTACCATCTAATAGCTTACTAAATTCATAACTATCAATAATTTTTCCATCAGGATGCAATACAATGTTAAAACCCTTCGATATATAGGGTTCTAAAATTTTTGAATAAGCCTGTTTTGAAGCTTCGGGTGAGATAGTGTGTGCTTTTGTTACATCTTTGTTAAAAAGTTCTGTGTCGTCTACTGTTGCAAAGCGAGAAATCATCTTTATAAGCTCTTTATAGAGAGGATCGTAAGTAGAACGCTCTTTTTTTGCAATCGAGACTATCTCTATATTCATAAAAGAAGTCCGCTGCCTATGACATGATATGTCACATGTGAGAACTTATCACTCTTTTTTACTCCGCCGATTGCCGCTACATAATGTTTAGAGAGTGAAGCTATCTCGTCTAATCTATCTCCAAGAATTGTTGTTACGTTATCTTTCGTGTTTGTATTTCTGTATGCACCTAACCCGATATAGTTTAAGTCCATCTCATTTGCTTGCAGAACTTCCTCTTTGTTGTGAGTAGAGATACCTAAAATCTTATCTTTTTTAACAACTTCTCTTAAGATTTTTGCGGCTTTTATCGGATCTGGGTCTATTGCTCTTAAATCCTCTTGTCCGACATGCACACCATCACAAAAATCTATAAGCTCATAGGCATCATTTACTATTAAAAAGCCGTTGTATATATTTCTGATTTTAATAAGCTGCTGTTTGATGAAGTGCAAATCCGCACTTTTATTGCGGTACTGGATTATCTCTGCATTTTGCTCTTTAGCAATGCGGATATAATCCTCTAAAGATAACCCTCTCTTATCTAGAAGATCTTGGTCGCAGAGTGCGTAAAGACGCATTATGCAACTTTTAGAAGTGTTAGGAGGTCTGAGAGTGTTTTTTTGAGATTGTTTCTATTTACAACCATATCGATTGAGCCTTTTTCAAGCAAAAATTCTGCCCGCTGGAACCCATCCGGAAGAGCAGAACCGATTGTCTGCTCAATAACCCTCTGCCCTGCAAAACCAATCAAAGCTCCCGGCTCGGCGATTATAATGTCACCCAGCGTTGCAAATGAAGCACTTACTCCACCCATTGTAGGGTCGGTAAGCACTGAGATGTATGGAAGGTTGTGATTTGCCAATTTTGCTAAAGCAGCAGAGGTTTTACTCATCTGAAGCAGTGAAAAAGTACTCTCCTGCATTCTGGCACCCCCGCTTGCACTAAGGATAATCAACCCTTGTCTCTTCTCTATGGCACGATTTACTGCGCGGACAATTTTCTCACCCTCAACAGAGCCTAAAGAACCGCCCATAAAAGCAAAATCAAAGATGACAAGCTGAGCAGGAACTCCGTTCATTTCGCACTCACCGCTTACGACAGATGAAGTTTTACCTGTTTTTGCCTCTGCGTCCTTGAGTCTCTGTTTATATGATATTTTATCTGTAAATTTGAGTGGATCTATTGGTCTTAAATTATCATCATACTCTACAAACGTTCCATCATCTGCTAAAAGTTCTATCCTCTCTTTAACGCCTATTCTGATATGGTAACCACATTTAGGACAGACATGTTTTTGGTTTTCAACCTCTTTGTAGTACATCAATGATTGGCATGATTTACACTTCACCCAATGCGCTGGAGCTTCACTTTTAACTGGTTCTTTTATATTATTTTTATTTCTAGAAAAAATGCTAAGTAAGTTCAAAAATTATCCTTTTATACATAATGGCGGGAATTATATCGAATTTATACTTTATTTTTATAATTTTAAGTGATGAGGATTCCGTATACACAAAAAATGTGCATACGAGGAATTGTAACTATTTAAGCAGTGATTTTACTATACTTCTAGCCGCTTCACGTCCGTCATACGCGGCAGTTACTACAAGATCGGCACCTCTATAGCAATCACCACCGGCATAGATTCCGGCAGTTGTTGTCTCATGCGTCTTTTCATTTATAATGATGCCGCCCCATTTGTTGGTACCAATACCGTTTTCCGCCAAAAATGAAGGAACTTCGGGGTCAAAACCAAGCGACATAATGACTATGTCGGCATTTACTCTGTACTCGCTTCCCTTTATCTCCTCCATCTTTTGACGCCCGCTCTCATCCTTTGCACCAAGAGTGGTTTTTATGACTTCAACAGCCACGGCACTGCCTTTATCATTTAAAATTATCTCTTTTGGAGAGACAAAAAATGTAAAATCAACACCCTCTTCCATAGCGTTTTTATACTCTTTTTGGCTTCCGGGCATATTGTGCGCATCGCGTCTGTATAGACAGGTAACACTCTTCGCGCCCTCTCTCTTAGCGGTTCTCAAACAATCCATTGCAGTATCTCCACCGCCGACTACAACAATATTTTTATCTTTAAAATCAAACTTTTTGTCATAAGAGAGCTTGAAAATTTTTCTCTGAATCGCAGTTAGATAATCCATCGCCTTATAGACATTGGGCGCCTGCTCGCCGTTTATAGAAGCTTTTTTTGCTTTTGTTGCACCGATACCGATAAACATCGCATCATGCTTATTTGCAATCTCTTCAAAAGTTATATCACGTCCAACTTCACAATTTAACACAAGCTCCATGCCCGCTTCTACAAGAAACTTTACACGTCGCTCTATTATTTTTTTGTCAAGTTTAAAGTTTGGAATTCCGTAGGTCATCAGTCCGCCGGCTCTATCACTTCTCTCATAAACGGTTACTGCTATGCCTGAGCGCAAAAGGTATGTAGCAGCAGAGAGCCCCGCAGGTCCGCTTCCGATGATTGCCACCTTTTTATCGGTTGTGATCCCAGGAAAATCCGGCTTGTATCCTGCCTTAAATCCCTCTTCTGTGATAAATGTCTCAACGGAGCCTATGGTTATGGCACCATGACCGTCGTTTAGTGTGCAGTCGCCCTCACAAAGTCTATCATGCGGACAGACTCTTCCCATAACTTCAGGAAAAGGAGAAGGTTCATTTGATAGTTTAAAAGCAAACTCCAAATCTTTTTCGCTTACCGCTTTTAGCCACTGCGGAACATAGTTATGAAGAGGGCATTTGTTGAGACAAAACGGGTCTCCGCACTGGATACATCTCTCGCTCTGCGTTGCCGCTTCGCTCTTGTCAAAAACCTCATAAATCTCGCCGAAATCTTTTGTTCTCTCTACGACTAATCTTTTTTTTGCTTCTATTCTTTCAGTTGTTAAATACTCTCTCATGATTAATCTCCAATCTCTAGGTTCATAGGCAGTTTTGTTAAATTTTTAGGTTTTACGAGCCAGAAGTTTCTTACCTCTACTCTATAGTTATCAAGCAGCTCTTTTGCCTTTTGACTCTGTGTTTCAACAACATAATCCTTGAGAAGTTTTTTGAGGTAATGTCTTGCCTCGTCCGTCTCATCGGTGTCAATTCTAACAAGCTCAACAAGCTCACTGTTTACATTTTCAACAAATCTATGTTCCATATCATAAACAAAACTGATTCCGCCCGTCATGCCTGCACCAAAGTTAATCCCAGTACGCCCTAAAATGACTACAACGCCGCCTGTCATGTACTCACAAGCATTATCGCCCGTTCCCTCAACGATAGCAAGTGCTCCTGAGTTGCGGACTGCAAATCTCTCACCCACGCTTCCTGAAATGTAAAGCTTTCCGCCAGTCGCACCATAAAGGCAAGTATTTCCTCCGGCTGCAAACGCTTCGCCACTGTTTTTAGAGGTAATAATTATCTTACCTCCATGCATGCCTTTTCCGATATAATCATTTGCGACACCGCTTAGATAGATTGATACCCCGTGAATTAAAAAGGCACCGAGTGCTTGTCCTGAGATACCTGTGAGATTAATTCTAATCGTATCAGAGCGTAAGCCTTTATCACCGTAATACTCGGCGATTTCACCACTGATAAGTGCACCAAAGCTTCTGTTTACGTTTGTAATATTTTTGCTGATTCTTACCGGATACTCTGGATGTTTGATAGCGCTCATCACCTCATTGAGAACATCTTTTTCAAATGCATTATCATCAAACGGAGAATTAAAAAGTTGTTGACATGTATTTACTCCCTCTTCTTGATGTAAAACTGCACTAAAATCGAACTTTTTAGCAAAATCGTCATCTACCACTTTCAACATATCGCTTCTTCCTATCATCTCCTGCATCGTTTTAAATCCAAGCTCCGCCATAATAGAACGGATATCTTCGGCTAAAAGAGTGAAGTAGTTTACAAGCTGCTCAACATGTCCTTTAAAAAAGTCTTGACGAAGTTTTTCATTTTGCGTAGCAATACCCACTGAACACTTGTTGACATGACAGATTCTAAGCATTTTACAACCCACGATAGTTAAAACTCCCGTTCCAAAACCATAGCTCTCAGCACCAAGCAGTGCTGCTTTTACTACATCCAGACCAGATTTTAAACCTCCGTCTGTTTGAAGCTCAACAGCTCTTCTTAGATTATTTGCTTTTAGTGCGTTATGTGCCTCGCTAAGTCCTAGCTCCCACGGATTTCCTGCGAATTTAATTGAAGTAAGAGGTGCAGCACCCGTTCCGCCGTCTCCGCCTGAGATAATGATTTTGTCCGCATACGCTTTTGCAACACCTGCAGCAATTGTTCCCACACCAATGGTTGAAACCAGCTTTACGGCAACTCTTGCCTTTGGATTTACCTGCTTCACATCAAAAATAAGCTGTGCCAAATCTTCAATCGAGTAGATATCGTGATGTGGCGGTGGTGAAATAAGCGTCACACCAGGAACTGTGTGACGAAGTTTTGCTATAAGTGCTGAAACTTTATGCCCAGGAAGTTGTCCGCCCTCGCCCGGTTTTGCCCCTTGTGCTACTTTTATCTGAATCTCTTCAGCACTTCTAAGGTACGCAGGAGTTACTCCAAAACGTCCAGAAGCGACCTGCTTTATTTTTGAATTTCTCTCAGTTGCAAAACGCTCCGAGTCTTCTCCGCCCTCTCCACAATTTGACTGCGCTCCGATTTTATTCATCGCCATCGCAATCGTCTCATGTGCTTCAGGACTTATAGAACCAAGACTCATAGCAGCTGAAGCAAATCTCTTAAAAATAACCTCTTTTGGCTCAATTTCAGAGATATCTATCGGCTTTCTATCGGACTTTATCTCAAAGAAATCACGAATAAATTTAAGACCTCTTTTATTTACCAAATCTCTTAATTTTTCGTAATCCTTTTTACTTCCGCTCTCTGCAGTCGCATGGATGGCATGTATAACGGCAGGTCCAAAATCGTGATGCTCCTGCTCGTTATAAAACTTATAGTATCCGCCGATATTTAACGGGAATATTCTGTTAAATCCACTCTCTTCAAAAGCCTCTGCATGATGCTTTGTAAGTCTTTCATCTATATCACTGTAATCAAGTCCGTTTAGTGCGGAGTTTGAAGCACCAAAACATTCGCCTACTATCTCGCGGCTAAGACCGATTACATCAAAAAGACCTGCATTTCTATACGATGCAATAGTTGAAATACCCATTTTAGACATTATTTTAAGTATACCTGCATTCAGTGAGCCATGAACAGCCTTCAGTGCGACATTACACTCCATCCCAATAGCATTAGATCTCTTTGTATGCTCAATAACCGTCTCTGCTAAGAGCTTAGGATGTATTGCGTTAGCGCCATAACCTATAAGAACTGCCGCGCTATGAGAATCATATACCTCGCCGCTCACTGCAACCATAGAGGCAAGATGACGTACTTTTGCTCTCAAAAGAGCAGTGTTGAGACGTCCGATAGCCATTGCCATAGGGATTATTTTCTTTGTTTTACTAAACTCGCTATCATTGAGTATGATAATTCTCGTACCCTCATTTTTTACGGAGTCAACAACATTTTCGACTAAAGCATCAAGAGATTTTTTCAAATCTTTCTCATACGCCGTAGAGAATGTTTTGTTACGGTAAAAATCTTGATAACTAGGCGATTTTTTATCCCCGAATGATTTTAAAATAGTCAACTTCTCGCTTGTAATAATCGGGGAGATTGATTTAAGACGATGCGCATGAAAAGGGACTTCATCAAGGATATTATGAACCTCTCCAAAGCCCGTATTTAAACTCATAACCACTCTCTCTCTAATCGGATCAATCGGAGGGTTTGTAACCTGTGCAAATTTCTGCTTGAAAAAGTCGCTAAACGCTCTCTGCTTATTTGAAAAAGCCGCCAGAGGAGTATCGTCTCCCATTGATCCGACAGCCTCTTTACCTTCTAAAATCATAGGCTCTATAACCTGCTCTACAACTTCATGCGTGATATTGAAATATCTTTGTCTTGCTATAAGCTCCTCTTTTGTATATGTAGAAGTCGACATGTATTGGTCTACGACATGTTCTTGAAGGTAGATCATATGCTCATTTAGCCACTTCATATACGGGTTTGAGCTTTTTAGGTAGTCGTTAATCTCGCTATTTTTAAAGATTTTTCCAAATTTAAGATCAAGTCCTATCATCTCTCCGGATTGAAGGCGACCTCTCTCTTTGATATCTTTTTCAGGAATGTCGACAACACCGTACTCGCTTGCTATAAGAAGCGTATCATCTTTTGTGATGATATATTTTGATGGACGAAGTCCGTTTCTATCAAGCACACAACCAATATATCTTCCATCCGTAACGGAAAATGCGGCAGGTCCGTCCCACGCTTCAAAAACGGTGGATTGAAACTCATAGAATGCACGAAGTTCAGGATCCATGTGCGGAGCATTTTGCCAAGCAGCCGGAATAACCGCACGCACAGCTTTAAAAAAGTCCATGCCGTTTATAAGTAAAAACTCAAAAAAGTTATCAGCAGATGCGCTATCTGAAGATCTTGGCTGTAAAATAGGCAGCAACCTTTGAATCTCCTCGTCCGTAAAAACTTTACTTTTTATCGATTCTGATTTTATCTCTACGTTGAAACGATTTCCCTCAACAGAGTTAATCTCGCCGTTATGAGCAACTGCGCGAAATGGTTGAGCAAGTTTCCACTCAGGAAGCGTATTGGTCGAAAATCTTTGATGAAAGAGTGAAAATGAGATTTTAAAACTCTCATCTTGCAAATCTATATAAAACTCTTTAATATGCGTAGGCATAACAAGCCCTTTGTACGAAAGCACTTTTGAGCTCATAGAGGCTATATAGAAATTTCTATCATCCACGAGCTTGCGCTCACTCTCTTTACGCGAAAGGTATAAAAGTGCATCAAATCTGTTTGTTGCCATGATGGAGTTTGGAGTAATAAATAGTTGAATAATTGTTGGAAGTGTGACAAGAGCCTGTTCTCCAAGAGCATCTCTGTTTACAGGTACATCTCTGCGAAGTACGATTTTGAGATCATTTGCCTCACAAATCTCCTCTATAACATCTAAATGTTTCAAATCTTTTGTAAAAACTGAAGCCACAGCGAACTGTTTTGGAAGCTCCAAGCCTTCTTTCATAGCCTCTTTGCGAAGAAACTCCTCAGGAAGAGAAAAAAGCAGACCGCTTCCGTCTCCTGTTTTTCCATCAGCTGCCACCGCTCCGCGATGCATCATTCTCTCTAATGCAGTCACCGCATCATTTAAAACTTTGTGTGATGCTATGTTTTTGATGTTTGCAACAAGCCCAAAACCACAATTATCTTTAAATGATCTCAATAAATCATGATGCTCAACCATATTAACTCCT
>NZ_JACUTS010000020.1 GCF_014859695.1 Sulfurimonas sp.
AGAAAATTAGAGGTATTTACGAACTTTTTTACAAAAGTGCGTAAGGTCAGTTAATATGAAATTATATAACTACAAAGCTGATGCAATATAAACAGAAGTAACAATAAATTTATTTTTTACTTGTGAAAATATTTTAAAGAGTTACGACTTTCGCGCCAAATCCGCCCATATGCTGCGGCGCATCTTCAAATTTTTTAACTCTGGGATGAGCTTTTAAAAACTCTTTGACGGCGTATGAGAGTTTGCCGGTTCCGATGCCGTGATAGACTATAACTTCATCCCAGCCGTTTATAAGCGCATCTGATATAAATTTATCGAGCACTTCGGTTGCCTCTTCGGCTCTCATTCCATGCAGGTCGCATTTTAGTCCAGCTCTTTTTTGGACGTCTAATTTTACCTCTGTAGTCGATTTTTGCTTTATAATCTGCGTATGTTTGAGTTGCGATGTTTTGGCTCTTACGCGCATGCCGTCTACCTCTACAATCGCTTCATTTTTGTCTTTCATGGCGATGATTACGCCTTTTTTGCTGTGGTACTTTACATTTTCACCCACTTTGAACTCTACGATTTGTGCAATTTTGGGCTCTTTTTTCTCAGGCGGAAGTTTTTTGTTTGCTTCGTTCATGGCTCTGTGGATAGCTTTCATATCTCCTGCGCGAGCTGCATTTTTTGCTTCATCTATAGCAATTTTATAACTCTCTTTAAGCGCATTTTTCTCTTTTTGGAGTTCTTGGAAAATTCGAATCTTCTCCTCTTTTAAATCACGCTCTTTTGCCTCTAGCTCATATAGTTTTTCGTCAACTTTTTTGTGTTTTTGTTTAAGTTCTCGCTCTAGCTGAGAGCCTCTCTCTATGAGAAGATTAAGCTTTTCGCTGTTGTCACCGTAGAGAATTTTTGCTTCTTGGACAATTTTGTTGGAGATGCCGTATCTGCTTGCAGTCTCAAAAGCGTAACTTTTTCCGATGATTCCATGCATAAACTCGTAGGTAGGAACTCTGTTTTGCTCATCATAGATCGCCGCCATCAGCTCAACGTCGTCGCGGTCAGCCATCAAAGCTGCAAGGCGCTTGTGGTGGGTTGTCACGACAATTTTATGCCCTTTTAGTATCAATTCGTCAAGTATCACTTTAAAAAGTGCCGCCGCCTCGTCACTGTCAGTTCCGAGCTCTATCTCATCCACTCCGACAAGCGCATCTTTGTGCTCAAATATTTTTGAGAACTCCTGCATACGTCCTGCAAAGGTAGAGATATCGTTTTTGACGTTTTGAGGGTCGTCGATAATCGCAAGTACATGTTTAAAATTTCCTATATGCGATTTATGCTCATTGAGCTTCATGGGAATGATATATTTTGCCATAAATGCCGCACTTAAAATCGACTTTAAAAGCATCGTCTTTCCGCCGGCATTTACACCGGTAATCATTAAAATATTTTTAGAAAAGTCTACATGCATTGGTTTTGCATGGTGCAATGCAGGGTGGATAAAGCCATCAAGTATGATTTTTGAATCTTTTTTTGATTTTATGAGCTGAAGGTCTCTGCCTTTTGCAAAAAGTACTCTTGCCTGATAGTTGTCAAACTTTGTAAACTCTTTGTCGGCAAAGTTTATAAAAGGCAGAAGCTCGGCAAACCTAGAGGAGAACTCTTTTGCGTAGGTGTAAAAAATCGCCTCGCGCTCTTCGTTTATATAGCGAATCTGCTCTTTGGTTTTTAAGATAACATCTGGCGAGACATAAAAGCCTCCGCTGCTGCTTCTGCCTACCATTGCGCCTTTTAGGACATGGTTAAAACCGCCGCGAACCAAAAGACACTCCTCATCGTTTACAAGGTGAACCTGAGCGTCAATAAGATAGGGAGAGATTTTTTGAGAAGATGTGAGTCTTTTTAGTGAAGAGCTTATGTTTGCTTTATGCTCTTTAATTTTTGCGCTTAAACCAAAAAGAGTTTCATCAAGATTTTCATCAAACTTGCCATCGTGCGTAAAGTACTTCTCAACCTCAAGAAACTTCGGCTCAATAACAAATTTCTCCATCCATTCGCCGATTATTCCTTCAAGATTCTTGTTTTTAAAATAGCGAAAGTAGCGCACGACTTTTATAATTTCAAAAATTTGCTCAAACTGAAGCACACCATGTTTTTTGAGATGAAGTTTACTGTTTGTAAAGTCTGCGACTTTTGGGGGCGCTTTAAATTCTATGGCATCAAGCGCTTTGATGTAGCGGTAGTGAAGTTCTTGGTCTCCCTCAATGTAGAGGGAGGTTTCACGAGAAAAAAAGTGCTTGAATAGAGCTATATGCTCACTTAAATCGAGCTGATTGATGAGTGTATCAATCTTTGGATTGTTATCTACTCGCATTTAGATGCACTAATCATCTGAGCACGGTTTGGAGTATTCTCCTTGCCTATGAAAGTGTATGTACCGATGCTTAGGGTAAAGTTTTCTTTATTTACCTCTGTGCCTTCGCAAATAATAGTTTTGTTTTGGTTAAATTTTAAAACAGCATCGAGCATTTTTTGAGTTTTTGCATCATTGTGTTTGTTAAAAGCTATTGCAAATAAAACTATAAAAAGAACAACTCCTGTTACTACTGTTTTTTGAGATCGTGTAAATTCAGTAAAGTAGTGCAGGGCTAAAAAGAAAAGTCCTACGACTACGAGTCCAGCTATGTATGCCACTATGCAGTTCCTCTTATTTGGTATGTTAAATCGCCGGCGCCAAAGCCTATGATAAGACCTTTATCGAGAGTTTTTAGCACCTCTTTGTCTTTCATGATTGTTATAGTGTTGTTTGCTCTTACGACGTTGTCCGCCATAATGAGGTTGTATCTTTTAAACTTCTCGGCAAAATCAATCTCTCTGCTTGCTTCGCCAGCCGACCAAACAGGTAGGATAATAAGCTCCTCGGCACCCTCAAAACACTTTATAAACTCTTCAAGATTATCTATGGTGCGAGAGTATTTATGCGGCTGCCAGATGGCTGTAATCTTCTTGAAACCTTTGAGCTGCGCATACTCTTTGACTGATTCAAATGTAGCTCTTATCTCAGTCGGATGGTGACCGTAGTCATCTATAATCACGCTTCCCTTTTGAGAACCTACTATATCAAAGCGCTTTTTGATGCCTTTAAATGTAAGTATTTTCTCCCTAATAATCTCAATATCCATCGACTCATGAGCCGCCAAAATTGCCAAAGATGCATCAAGAGCGATATGTTTTCCAAATCCCCAAACGTCAAAACTGCCAAAATCTTTTAGTTTAAATCTAGTATGGGGTTCATCGTCAATCAAAATAAACTCTATATTTGTTATATCTTGGCTTGGATAGAGCCAGTTTGCGTCAATCTCGCCCACAAGTTTGCCCAAAAAAGGATCCTCTGCATTTAAAACGCGACACGGTGCAGATTTTATAAATGTTTTGTAGGAGTCGTAAAATAGTTCGTAGTTATAGTCATAATACTCCATGTGCTCCGGTTCCGCATTGATAACGATAGCACAGTACGGGTTTGAGTTGATAAAACTGCCGTCGCTCTCATCCGCTTCAAAGAGCATAACGTCGCTTTGTGCGTTGTATCTTACGTTTGAACCGAAGGCTTTTGATTCTGCTCCGATAATTGCAGAACCTTCCATAATGGCTGTCAAAATTGCCGTTGTCGTGCTTTTACCGTGTGCACCTGCAACGGAGTAGACTTTGGAAGTATTGAGTATTTGAAGAAGCGCTTCACGGCGCGCAAGAACTTCAATGCCTCTTGCTTTTGCTTCAACTATCTCTGGATTATCAGGGCGTATGATGGCAGAGTGAACGACTAGCTCCTGATCTGTGATTGCAGAAGCGTCATGGGGAACCGTAATGTTTATACCGAGTTTGCGAATTTTTTGCGTAATCGCAGTGTCGGCTATATCTGAACCGCTTATTTCGTGACCTTGATAGCGCATGTATTGTGCCAAGCCTGATATTCCGATTCCGCCGATTCCGATAAAGTGAATTTTCATTCGGTTACTCCGCATCTATTTTAGAGCTGTCCAGCAATTTTTGTGCCTCATTGCTAAAACAGCTTATGTAAAATGTTCCCGCTTTTTGAGTCGCATCAATATCTGCTATATTTGAGAGAAAGTCATCAAAAGATATCTCCTCTTTAGATGCAATCCAGTGAAATTTAAGAGCCAATGAGAATTTTTTGTCATTACTTAGTCCGCTAAGTACTTCAAAAAGCGCGCTTGCATCATGTAGCTTTCCAGCACTGTAGTGTTCGATGGCATACTCATACAGAGCTCTTAGAGTAGCGAAATCCTGAACCTCGTTCATGTCCATGACTCTGTGGGCTTCAAGTGTGTCCGTGAGTCTCTCTAACGCTAAATCCAGAATGTTCATATAGAAATTTTGGAGCATATTCTCATCAAAAGTGTCATGTGAGCGCTGCTCTAGCACATATAAAGATGCAATATCCGACTTTTGCTGTGCTTTTAACACCTCTTCTTTTAGCTTTTCAACTTCACTCATGATAGACACTCCTTAATTCTTTCTAATGCAATTTTGGTTTTTTTCGGCTCTTCAACAAGCGCAATTCTAATGAAATCTTTTCCGGGATTAACGCCGTTTTCATCCTCTCTTGCCAAATACTCTCCAGGCAGAACTTTTACATTGTATTTTTCATACAGTTTTTTTGTAAATTCTAGCGGGTTAGGTACTTTTAGCCAGATGTAAAATGTTGCTTCAGGAATTTCTACCCCTAAAACCTCGCGTGCGATTTCAAAGTTTTTCTTGTAAATAGCTCTTGCAGATGCGACATGCTCTTCATCTCTCCAAGCCGCTGCAGCAGCACTTTGAAGTGGAAGAGGGGAGGCACAGCCGATGTAGGTTCTGTAGTTTATGTACTCTTTTAAAATCTCTTCATCTCCTGCTATAAAACCTGAGCGAAGCCCCGGAGCGGATGAGCGTTTTGAGATGGAGTTGATGACTAAGATATTTTTAAATGTGCTGTTTCCCACATGCAAAGAAGCTTCAAGAAGCGAAGGGATGGGCTTATTTGTATAAATTTCGCTGTAGCACTCATCATTTAAGAGTACGAAATCATATTTTAGAGCCAGCTTCACCCACTCGCCAAGCTCATCAAGGGTAAGTGTGGATGTGGTCGGATTGTTTGGAAAATTTAAAATCACAAGATGACATGCAGATAATTTCTCTTCATCAATCAGAGGCTTAAAGTTGTTCTCCTCACTAAGATTGAGATAAATCGTCTTTGCTCTTGAGGCGATAGCGGCTCCCTCATAAATCTGATAAAAAGGGTTTGTAAAAGCGATAGTCGGCTCTTTTTTATCAAAAAGAAGAAACTGTGGAAAGTTAAAAAGAACCTCTCTTGTACCAAAAGTAGGGATGATCTGATCATCGGTGAGCTCTACGCTAAATCTTTTTGCGACAAAGATTCTTTGCGCCTCTCTTAGGCTCTCCTCTCCTGCCGTTTTTGGGTATTTTCTAAGAAGCGAAGTATTGTCGCAGAGTGCTTTTTGTATAAAATCAGGAGTCTCAAATTGCGGTTCACCGATGGTTAAAGCCAACGACTCATATTCGTCGTTTGGCGTAATATCTTTAAGTAAATTGTTTAGTTTTTCAAATGGATATAGTTCAAATTTCATAATTTTTAGCGCCTTTAATAGTAGTCGCAATTATATCCAAAATCGCTAAAAGAGAGGTTAATGGCTATCAAACTCCTCTAGGCAGGAGGCTTCTCCCTCTGAGACTCTGCAATATTTTGAACCCTTTTCAAAAGTTATCATATAGGGGCGCTGCGACATGTCAAGAGTTTCGGCAACCTCGGCGATTTCACTCAGCGCATCTACAGTGCTTTGTCTAGCTTTAAAGTTGCTAAGATCCATCTCCTCTTCATATATCATAATCTCCGTAAGTGTCTCTTTTGGGTCTGCAGATTCATATATATACTGCATTGTTTGTTCAGAGTCCAGACGCGGCAATCTGTACAAAAGAATGTGGTATGTGCTGGAGAGCTGCAGCATTTTATTTTCATCTATCTTTTTCATAAGACTACGTGAATATTTGCATAGAGGATCAACGAAAACATAAATATCACTCTCTTTACCGCTCCCAAACTTGATGGCATGTCTTGCTATTGATTCAAGATTTTCCTTTGGTTTTTGCGTTATGCTAAAAACATCTGCTGCGCTAAGATTAAAAATTAAGAGAAAAATAGATAGAAACTTCATGTATATCCTTATGCTTTTGGAAGAGAGAACTTTTGCGTTATCAGCTCGCCTTCGTTGTTAAAAAAGAGGTAGTAGAGCCAATCTTTTTTAACGCTCAAGCCGACTAAGTATCTAAGCGCTAGATTTGCCTGAAGGGAGGCAATGTGCATAACTATGGGAGCGGTAATTCCCGCTGGAGTTTTTGATGTTATCTTAAAAGCATCTCTAAAAGATGACTCTTTAAAAAAGCAGACCTGCCCGTGAAAAGCCTCTACGCTTCCGTATATCCAAGGCAAATTTTTGCTTTTAGAGTAGTCGTTAATCTCTGCGCGAGTGGGAAGATTGTCTGTTGCATCGATGATTAAATCAACCTCGATATTTTTTTCGCACCACGCTTCAAAGTTGCACTCATGTGCGATAGCCTTGACAAAAGGGCATCTCTGCTCTATCAGCTCACTGTTTACAACGGCTTTATTTTTCCCCTCATCACCCATTTTAAAGGCAATTTGGCGGTGGATGTTGTGCAGGGAGACTTCATCAAAATCTATCATATGAATCTCACCAATACCGCTTGCACCCAAAGCAAAAGCCAAAGAGCTTCCAAGTCCACCTGCACCTACAATCGCTATCTTTTTTTGTTGCAACTCTCTTTGGGTATCTTCTCCCCAAAGCTGAACTTGACGGTGAAAATATTTTATCATAGTGTATTCCTCCTGTGTATAATCTCTTTAAAACCCCAAAACTTTCTAGCCTTTAGTACTTCAGAGTGCTGCATATCGACGATCATAAGCTCCTCTTTATTCCCCAAGTGTTCAAGAAGCTCTCCGTTTGGCGAAGCTAGAAGCGAATCGCCGTAAAAATACCACGTAAAGCCGTCTTCGCTATACTCGCCAATCCTGTTTGCTCTTAAAATATAGCAGTTGTGTGTAAAGGCGCGTGAGAGTATAAGTGCTTTCCATCTCTCATAAGAGTCAAATGTAGAGACACTCGGCAGTAAAATACAATCTATATTTTTAGAAGTCAAATCCCTAAATATTATATCAAAATGGAGTTCAAATCCGCTCATGAGAGCAAATTTAAATCCATCTACTTTAAATATCAACGGAGATTCAATGGCTTTTTGTTCGTTTGCAAAAAACTTCTCTTCATTCCAGTGCAGGTAGTTTATGAGAAGCTGCTGCTGGTAGTAAGATGTAGAATAGGGTGCAAATTTTGCGATGGTTTTATATGTTTTGCCTCTTTTTACGATAATAATCGGAGCGATAATGGTAATCCCATAGGTTTCACTCAGCTCTCTTAGCACTTTTATCTGATGCTCCGAGTGCTCTTTTATCATAGTTGCTGAGAGAGTTTGAAGCTCTTTGAAAAAAGGGTTGAGTATATACTCCCCCAAAAGTAAAACTTTTACTCCCTGCTTGGAAGCGATTCGGATATAGTTGTAGAGCTTCGTTGAGCTCATTCCCTGCGCACTAAGTTGAAGTACCGCGGCGCGCAACTACTCTCCCTTTATTTGCGTAATTTTAATCTCTGCTTCTTCGAGTATTTTCTGCGCCTCTGCTAACTCTTTCATCCCTTTTTCGTACGCTTTTACACTCTCTGAGAGTGTGATTTCAGGATTCATTAAAGTTTCTAAAATCTTCTTGGCATTTTGCAGTTTTGACTCAAAATTTTCGGTTTCTTTAGGAGTAAAATCTTCTGTTTCTTTAGCCATTTAACACATCCTCTATATATTTTTCAAATTTATCAACTTCTACCAAAAAGGAGTCATGCCCATAGTCGCTCTGGACATCAAGATAGTTATGGTTTTTATACCCTATGGCAGTAAGTGTATCGCTAATTTCCTTCATCTCATAATTTCTAAAGAGCAGATCGTTACTAAAGCTAATAAGATGAAGTTCTGTATTTATCTTCTGTAGAGCTTCGCTTAAAGAGTCAAATCCACGGGAGAGATCATAGATGTTTATCGCTTTTGTGATATAGAGATAAGAGAGTGGATCAAACCATTTTGTAAAGTTGTAGCCGTTGTACTCTAAATACATCTCTATTTGAAACTTGCCGAAAAGCTCGTAGAGACCGTCTGTACTTTTGTACTCTCTGCCGAATTTGCTCTGCATCGATTCAGGGGAGAGAAAGCTTATGTGTCCTGCCATTCTGCCCACCGCCATGCCGAACAATCCCTTAGCAGCTATCTCCTTGCTCTCATAGTAGCCACCCTTAAAATCGGGATCTTTTAGTATTGCCTCTTGAGATATTTTGTTAAAGGCAATAGCCCAAGGTTGTGTTGCATGCGTTGTTGCCAACGAGATGATTTTTGAAGCAAAATCAGGGTAATGAATGGCAAAATGAAGTGCTTGCATACCGCCCATTGATCCGCCGATGATTGCATGAACACTGTGGATACCGAGTTTGTCAAAAAGAATTCTTTGCGCTTTTACCATGTCTTTTATGGTAATAACCGGAAACTTGTAGCGGTATGGATTTTGATGCGGGTGCTGCGCGCTCATAGGTCCTGTTGAGCCAAAACAGCTGCCAAGAACATTTGTGCATATTACGAAATATTTGTCTGTGTCCACTGCTTTAGCGCTGCCGATAAGGTTGTCCCACCATCCAGCTTTTTTATCTCCATCATAGGTTCCCGCACAGTGATGAGAACCTGTAAGGGCATGGCAGATAACTATGACGTTGCTTTTGTCAACGTTAAGCTCCCCGTAAGTTTCGTAAGTTATATCGTATGGTTCTAATATACGTCCGCTCTCAAGGTAGAGCGGGTTTGTGAAATGTTCTGTGTATGTCTTTAAGTTTAATGACAAATTTACGCCTCTAGCGCCTGTTTGATATCTGCTACTAAATCCCTAATGCTCTCTAGTCCGCAAGAGATTCTAATAAGTCCTGATGGAACTCCACAAGCAATCAACTCTTTTTCATTTAACTGCTGATGAGTTGTTGAAGCAGGATGTGTAATGATAGATTTTGAATCCCCGATGTTTACAACGAGGGAGTAGAGCTTAGTTGCATTGACTATTTTTACAGCCTCTTCAAGAGAGCTTACTTCAAAGCTTAGCAGTCCGCTACAAGCACCATTTTCAAAATACTTTTGAGCATTTTTATAGTTTGCGTTGCTTTTTAATCCCGGATAGTTTACTTTTTTAACCTTTGGATGTGACTCTAAAAACTCTGCTAATTCAAGTGCATTTTTAGAGTGTTCTCTCATGCGAAGAGAGAGAGTTTCAATCCCTTGAATAAAGAGCCATGAGTTAAACGGAGATACAACAGCACCCAAATCACGAAGAAGTGAAAGACGAGCGCGAAGCGTAAACGGTGGAAGCGGCACCTCTACATAAACTAGACCGTGGTAAGAGTTGTCAGGCTCATTGAAGTGAGCGTAGCGAGGATTTGCTTTTAATTTCTCAACCAAACCTTTTCTCTCAACCAAAATACCGCCTATTGCAAGACCTTGTCCTGTTGTGTATTTGCTTGCGCTATGAACAGTGATATCTGCTCCATGCTCAAACGGACGGCATAAAACTGGAGTTGCTACAGTGTTGTCAACTACCGTTAAAATCCCATACTTGTTGGCGATTTGAGTAATTGCCTCAATGTCTGCTACATCGATACTTGGATTTGTCAAAGACTCAAAAAAGATAACTTTTGTCTTCTCGTCTATTAGCTTCTCCATAGCATTAGTGTCATGAACATCAAAAAATCTAGCTTCAATTCCAAATCTTTTTAGCGTGTGAGCAGTTTGAGTCAGAGTTCCGCCGTAGAGTTGTCTAGCGCAAACGATGTTGTCTCCAGCTTCTGCCGCGTTTGCAATAGCAAAAAAGATTGCGCTCATACCGCTTGATGTTGCAAGTGCAGCCTCTCCGCCCTCAAGCTCTGCAAATCTTTTCTCAAAAACATCTGTTGTAGGGTTGTTTAGGCGAGTGTAGATATATCCTAACTCTTTTAGGGAAAATAGATTTGCAGCATGCTGTGCATCTCTAAACTCGTAAGCCGTTGTTTGATAAATAGGAACTGCCATAGCTCCCTCCGCACCTTTTTCGTAACCTGCATGTAGCGCTTTAGTCTGTAAATCCATTTAATACTCCCCCGAATTAAAAATAAGTGATGCTATTTTATCTAAAATGGATTAATGTAAGTTTTAAAGTGGCTCTATTTATCTCTTTAATCCCTTTGCCCAATTCTCCATAACAGTGTGCAACTCTTCTCTTGGAGCTTCCATGAAATCTATCACAATTTTATCTTTAAACTCGCAGATGCCGATGCTTCTAGGTCTTGCCGCCAAAATTTTCGTATTTGGAATAGCTTGTCCAAAACAAAAAACAATATTTTTGGCATCTTTTAGCCCATCAATCATCTCTCCGCCCAATTTTTTTGTGTGCGAATAGTGGTCAAAAATAGCTATAAACTCGGCAATTGGGTGGTTTATAATCTTCTCTTTAAAATACTCAACCGCTTCATCCGCAGATGAGACTTTTATCTCCTCTTTTGACAACTCTAGGCTATAAACCGGATACTTTTGCATTAAAATCGTTTTTTTCATCTTTTATTCCTTGATACAAATATCTTCTTTTTTGATATGCAATAGTGTTTGATATATTACTATAAACACTACAACCGTTACAACAGCAATCATTAAGTATGAAAAAAGTTGTAGAGATAAGCAGTTGTTTTGATTGTACATCAACATGGAGCTAATTGCCATAGCCGCTAGAGGAAATACAAAAGCCCACCATGAGATAAAAAACTTTATTTTTATAAAGTTTTTATACATAAAAGTTACCAAAAGTGTAAAAAACAGAGCCATGTTAAAAAGCACAAGAGCAAAGGTGTCGATAACTTCAAACATTTTAAAATAAGCTACAAAACCAACAGCGGGAGGAGCAATGAGTATAAAAAGTGTTGGCATAAATTTTACAGCCATTTGGTTGTGAAAAATAATTCTGTTAAGAATGATAGCAAAGAGAATAATCCAAAAAAACATCCCGACGCTAAAAAAGTATACAAGTACTCCTAGATTGACAAAGCCAACTCCTGCAACAGGGACTAAAACATTTCCGACAATGGGTATAAACCATGCAGGGCTCGAGTGATCTAGCTGCTGATTTTCATTTATCCAAAAAGCAACAGTATGCATTGTGAGATAGAAATGAAACAGAGTTCCAGGGTACCAAAAAAGAGCACTTATTGTCGGATAATTCTCCTTGTAGATTATTGCAAGCATAAGCATAGAGATAGAGATAGCCGCAAAAAAGTTTATTCGCACAGGGTGAGAAAACTCATTTTTTACCGCCATTTTGTATCTGAAAAATTTCTTTAAGTAGATAAATGAGACAACTATAAAAGCAACTGTAGTAATATACATAAGAACTTCACCGATAATATGTGGAAAATGGAGCCAGAGCGTAGCCTTTTGATATGTGATAGTGAGTCCGCTCAGACCCATAACAATAGCATACATCATAACAGGAAAAAACTTCAATCTGTTCTTCTCTTGAATCGTTTCCATCTAAAACCTCTAGTATTATTTAGAATTATAATTTTCATAAATTTTACTATAGTTTGCTACAAATGTCAATTAATTAGGAGTAATGTCAAATAATATAATTGTCGTCAAAAATATTTGAAATAAACTGATTTAAGTTTAAATACTTAAGAAGGTAAAGAGAGATAAAAACGGTGAAACAGGGTTGTTTGAAGAGGCTGATTTAAGAGCATAGTAGCTGTATGTAGTGCTATGAATCGTAGATAACTGCCGTTCCTGCTAACAAGTCGTGAAGCCCTCTTTTGTCATCCCTAAAGGCAACCATAAAAAATCCCATCAGCAGAATAAGAGTAGATGCGATATACCCTAAAGAGCGCGTAATCGCCTGTTTATTGTCAATATCTTTAAAAGTTTTTGCATCCACAATTTTAACATGGAAAAATTTTTTTCCAGGAGTAGCACCCTGCCATTTTCGCCAAAAAATCAGTGTGACAAGCAGAACAGAGACTTCAAAAAGAAGCTCCCATTTAAGTGACTTCGGAGGTTGATTTGCCAATGCTTTTTCGGCATTTCCGCTCATTGCATAAGATATATTTTGTTGAAATTGCGAGAAGTCAAACCAGTTGCCATCACTTAAAAAGTAGATGAGTATTCCAACCGGCAGGGCTAAAAAAAGAGTGTCTAAGAATGAAGCAAAAAAGCGAATCCAAAAACCGGCATATCTCACTTCATTCATAAAATTCCCTTAGTGTTATATATGGTAGTTTGGAGCTTCTTGCGTGATGATAACATCATGAACATGGCTCTCTTTTAGACCCGCACTTGTTATCTCTACAAACTCCGCTTTGTTCCAGAAAGCTTCAATGCTCTCGCTCCCGCAATATCCCATAGATGAGCGAAGTCCGCCCATCATCTGATGAACTATTCCCGCAATGCTTCCTCTAAAAGGAACACGTCCCTCGATTCCCTCTGGAACAAGTTTATCTGAAGCTGTGCCTTCTTGGAAATATCTGTCGGTTGAGCCCTGTTGCATAGCTCCTATACTTCCCATACCGCGGTATGATTTATATTGACGACCTTGAAACATAATTGTCTCTCCTGGAGACTCTTCGGTTCCTGCTAAAAGTGAGCCTGCCATAATACAGCTTGCCCCAACCGCAAGAGCTTTTGCGATGTCGCCCGAGTACTTAATCCCGCCGTCTGCGATAACAGGAACACCGTGCTTGCGTGCTGCATCTGCGCACTCCGCAATAGCTGAGATTTGAGGAACACCCACACCCGCAACTATACGTGTAGTACATATTGAACCAGGTCCGATTCCAACCTTTACACCGTCAGCTCCTGCTTCAATAAGTGCTTCAACAGCTTCAGCAGTTGCGATGTTTCCGGCGATTACGTCAACTTCCATCGTCTCTTTGATTTTTCTGACAGTATCTAAAATACCTTTCGAGTGACCGTGTGCAGAGTCTAAAACTAAAACGTCAACACCTGCATCAACCAAAGCTTTCGCGCGGTCATACTGCCCAACGCCGATAGCAGCGCCTACGATAAGTCTGCCAAAAGCATCTTTGTTTGAGTTTGGATACTCTATGCGTTTTTTGATATCTTTGATTGTTACAAGACCTTTTAAAAATCCTTCATCATCAATAATAGGAAGTTTTTCTATTTTGTTTTGGTGCATGATATCAGCCGCTTCATCTAAAGAGATCCCTCTTTTAGCTGTTATAAGAGGCATTTTCGTCATTACTTCATCTGCACGTTTGTTCATATCTTTTTGAAATCTCATATCACGGTTTGTAAGTATCCCTAAAAGTTTGTTATGAGCGTCAATAACCGGAACACCTGATATCTTGAACTCATCCATAAGTGCGCTTGCTTCTGCAAGTGTAGCTTCAGGGTGAACATAAATAGGGTCTATTATCACTCCACTCTCGCTCTTTTTAACTTTTTTAACCTGTTTGCATTGAGTCTCTATATCCATGTTTTTATGGATAATTCCGATTCCGCCAAGTCTTGCCATAGCGATAGCTGCTCTATATTCTGTAACGGTATCCATTGCAGCTGAGACCATAGGGATTTTAAGTGAGATGTTACGTGTAAGTTTTGTCTCTAATGAGACCTCTTTTGGTAGTATTTCTGAGTATTGAGGTACAAGAAGTACATCTTCAAACGTTAGGGCGCGTTTACGAATTTTCATGATTATCCTTTTAATGGGTAAAAGTTTTTATGTTGTTATAAAATTCTTTGAATTATAGCTTTTTTGTGGTTAAAAAGAGGTAAAGCGGTTTTTGATTACTCTTGATTTATCTTTCCGATTGCACATGAGAGGAAACTTTTAGCTTTAAGTCCGCCCTTTGTGAGTCTTCTTAAATCTTCGTCTTCTAGGGGGTAGCCAAGCGATCTCATCTTCTTGCGAAAACTCAGCTCTGATTCTTCATCTTTTATCTCCAGAGTTACGACTCTTGGCTCTTGCGTCAGATCTACATCAGTTTCGCCAAACTCAATTTTCAGTGCTTTTTTTACGGTGTTTGCACAGCCGCCGCATTTGATATTTAGCGCTTTGAAACTTTTTTGCATAACCGCTCTCCTAACTATTAAAGACTATATTTTATCTCTTTCTCTAAACTAAGCGCCCCATCAAATAGCGTCTGCTCTTCATAAGCGTTCGCTATTAGCTGAAGGCCTATAGGCATTCCCTCAGAGTTTTTTGCAACAGGAACAGAGATGGCAGGAAGCCCTGCAAGGTTTACGCTGATAGTATAGAGGTCGCTTAAGTACATCTCCATTGGAGTTGATAGCTCTCCGAACTTGTTTGCGGTTGTAGGTGCGACAGGCGATAGTATTAGGTCTACATCTTCAAAGATTTTTGAGTATTGGTCTTTTATAAGGTGTCTCGTTTTTTGCGCTTTTACGTAGTAAGCTTCGTAGTATCCGCTTGAAAGCACGAAGTTTCCAAGTAAAATACGGCGCTTTACTTCATCGCCGAAACCTTGGCTTCTTGTTTGGATAAAAGTATCTTCAAGATTTTTGCCAGTTACTCTGTTTCCGTAACGTATTCCGTCGTATCTTGCTAAGTTTGTGGTGGCTTCCGCAGTTGCAGTTATATAGTAAGCTGAGATGTCAAATTTCGCGTCCATAAGTTCGCGCTCAACTATCTCATGCCCTGCATTTTTAAGTGCATTTATTGCCAGCTCATAAGCTTTTTTTACATCTTCACTTGCATTCTCTATATGTTTTGGCAGAACTGCAATTTTGAGTTTTCTTGATGCGTTTAGTTTATCGCTTACTTTGTCATCTTTATGCGCACTCGTTGAGTCTTTTTCGTCATGTCCGCTGATGATGTCGTAGAGTATCGCCGCATCTTCAACGTTTTGCGTTATCGGTCCTATTTGGTCAAGAGATGAAGCGTAAGCCCCCAAACCGTAACGGCTCACTCTGCCGTAAGTCGGTTTCATCCCGACAATTCCGCAAAATGAAGCAGGCTGACGAATACTTCCGCCAGTGTCGCTTCCAAGAGCCGCAATAGCAATACCTGCTGCAACAGCCGCCGCACTTCCGCCTGAGCTTCCACCGGGAACGCAATCTTTGTTGTGTGGATTTAGAGTTTTGCCGTAAAAGCTTGACTCGGTCGTACTTCCCATAGCAAACTCATCCATATTTGTTCGCCCAAACGGGCTTAGTCCCGCACCAAGCATTTTCTCTATTACCGTTGCATTGTATGGAGCGATGTAGCCTTGAAGAATCTTTGAGCCTGATGTCACAGACCAATCTTTTGCCTGAATGTTATCTTTTATAGCTATCGGCACGCCTTCGCCCATGTTGTGAACATCGATGTAAGCGTTAATATCCGCATTTGCTTCTATATTTGTTCTGAGTTCTTCTTTAAATTTTGCCAGTTCGTCTTTACTTAATTTCAGTGCTTCTTTTAATGTAATCACTACTTTTCCTATCTTTATAAATTATTGGGTGTATTATAGCAAAATGCGTCTGTTTTTTCTTTAGCGGGGTTTTGTAAGAGAAAAAGAGTCAATATTTACCTTTTGAGGCACAACTTATTGACTCCAATGTTTTATTATTTATTTAACTGCTTCAATATTTGCAGAGACTATGTAGTCTTCAATATTTTGAGACCAATCTTTTAAAAACTTTTTGCTCTCACTCTTGGGTGTGATATTGATATCTTTAAAACCGGAGTTTTTTAGTACTGCTTCTAAATCATCTATAAAACTGGCACCTGAAATGCAAGCTCCATAACTATCTAGAGTTATCATTTTAGAGGGGATTTTTTTTGTTAATACAATGTCAGATATAGCCAATCTGCCGCCTGTTTTTAAAACCCTGAAAGCCTCGTCAAAAACTCTCTGTTTGCCTAAAGAGAGGTTGATGACACAGTTTGAAATGATTACATCTACGCTATCGTCCGCAACGGGCAGGTTCTCGATCTCACCCAATCTAAAATCAACATTGTCATAGCCGTTTTTATCTCTGTTGCTTCGTGCTTTTGCTATCATCTCTCTTGTCATATCTACGCCGATGACCACTCCTTTTTCTCCAACCTCTATTGAGGCTAAAAAACAATCAAGCCCGGCACCGCTTCCTAAATCTAAAACCACTTCACCTTTTTTCAGCGAAGCCATGACCGTAGGGTTTCCACATCCCAAACCTTTATCTGCTTCGGATGGAATGGAGTTTAGTTGCTCCTTGGAATATCCCAACTCTAAAGATATGTTCTCGCTGCTACAGCAACCACCGGGAGCGCAGCCGCAACTATCATCGTCAGATGCGATTCTTGCATAGTTTTGAGCTATTGCGGCTCTTTTTTGTTCATGTGTAAAAGTATTCATAAATTTCCTTGAAATATATTTTGAGATCTGACTCTCTAATAGCGTAAACGAAAATTTTATAAAAAGGTTTCACTTTTTGTGCAATTTAGCAAAAGTTGCAGTTTTTATCTCTAATATCAAACTCTACGATATTTCCAAAATTGTCATATTTGTAACTGCAACATTGATGCAGTTTCTCTTTTATCTGCTTCTTGCCTCTAAAAATTATGCTTTTAATACTGCTAGAACTAATATCTAGTTTATCGGCTATCTCTTTTTGTTTTAGCTCTTTTATCTCAGATAGATAGAGTGCTTGGGCGTATTTGGGTGCAAGTGAGTTGATTATGGGTTTTATGCACTCTGAGAGCTCACTTATTGCATCTGCTTGCTCTTTGTTTTTGAAAATATACTCTTCATTAAACTCTATATTATCTCTGTTTTTGGCATTTTTTCTATAAAAGTCGATAATTGAATTTCTTGTTATAGTAAATATCCACGATGTCAGTTTCTCATCTGAATCCAGTTTGTCAATATTTTTGTATATTTTTATGAACACTTCAGAGAGAATGTCTTTTGCATCTTCTGTGTCGTGTACTTTTGAGTTTATGAAAGAGAGTAGTCTTGAGTAGTACTGTTTATATATCTGTTCCATTATGCTTAAATCCTTGTTCCTTGTTCCTTGCCCCTTGTTTCTTAAGCTTTATTGAGGATAGGAGGTATTATACATGTTATAATGGGCACTATACATATTATAAATAAAAAAAGTATACACGTTTAAAGGAAATTTATATGAAACGTATCGTTATTAAAGTTGGTAGTAGCGTTTTAATTGATGATTGTAATATTGCAAAGGAGAGGATGTTAAATCTTGTCTCTTTTATTGTAGAGTTGCGAAAAAAGCATGAAGTTATTTTAGTCACATCCGGAGCTGTCGCAGCCGGATATACCGCAGTGCAGCTTAATAAACTTGTCCCGACAAGTAAAAAAGTGTTGGCTTCATTAGGGCAGCCTATTCTAATGAGTTCATATAAGAACCTGTTTGATATTTTTGACGTTACGATCTCCCAGATCCTTATGACAGAAGATGATTTCAACTCAAGACCCCATACAAAAATTTTTCAAGATATCATAGAAAGAACATTTAAAAATGACATATTGGCTATTATCAACGAAAATGATATCTCGACGACACCGGAGCAGCTTTTTGGAGATAATGACCAACTTTCAGCTCATGTTACCCACTTCGCAGGAGCAGATTTGCTTGTGATACTGAGTGACATTGATGGTTATTATGATTCAAATCCAAAAGAGAATCCAAAAGCGAAATTACGAAAGCGAGTAAACGAGTTAACCAAAGAGGAGTTAGACCAAGAGTTTACACCAAATTCTAAATTTGCATCAGGCGGTATAGTAACAAAGCTAAAGGCGGCTCAATATATAATGGAAAACGATTTAGAAATGTTTTTATGTAATGGCTTTGATCTAACTTCAGTTAGAAGTTATCTGCTTGATGACGTTCATGAAAAAGGTACGCTCTTTACAAGTAAAAAGTAAAAGTGGCTACCTGAACGATATATATCAGTCTTATCTTTTTTCTATTACAAAATATATATACTCCTGCGTAGTCTCTTTTGGAGTCATATGTGTATAGTCTTCACTTTGAATAAGTGTCAAATTTGATGGAAGTTCATCTAACATTTTTTGATTGTCATACTGTACAATATCCAATCCTGCACACTGAGCAGGACCATCTACTTTAAATGTACTAATAATAGCAATTCCTTCAGAGTTAAGTGAACTAGCTAATACTTTAAAATATTTTGCTCTTTCTTTTTTGGAAAGTAAAAAATGAAAAACTGCTCTATCATGCCAAATATAAAACTTCTTGCCTGTTTCAATATTTAAGATATCGCTACAAATAAATTCTACTTTGCTATTATTTAGTCTTGACTTAACTATATCAAGTGAAGTTTGTGCTGTATCAAGCAGGGTGATATTTTTATATCCATCATTGAGTAAAGTATCTACAAGATATGATGCTCCACAACCTACATCAATTATATTGACACTGTTTTTTGCATACTTTTTGATAAGCTCTACAGATTTTTGCGGTGAACTTTGATGCCAAAGCACTTGTGTATAATCAGCTTTTTGAAATATACTATCCCAATGCTTCTCTCTCAGCTCCTCTGCAGCTATTTTTGTAGCACTAAATATAGCACCTCTTGTAGTCTCTGCTGTTGTATAATGAGTATGTCCGTTGCACTCAACATCTTTAAATCCGGCTTTTTGAATTAACTCTATAAGCTCACTTTCTCTCATAGCTCCAGCAACACAATTAGCCCAATCATCTTCAGTAGAAGATGAACAACACTCACTACTTGGTTCACTTATATCTATCATATCTGCAAAGGAGATTTTACCGTTTGGCTTCAATACACGATAAATTTCAGCAAAAACAGATTCTTTGCATGAAGTAAGATTGATGGCACCATTTGATAAAACAACATCCACACTTTCATCTTCTAAGTCAATGGCATCAAAACTACTCTGTAATATTTTTACATTATCGGCACTAGCTTCTTTTGCATGGATAGTGGCAACTTCTACCATTTTTGGAGTGATGTCAACGCCAAAAACTTTTCCACTATCTTCAACTAAAAGTGATGCAACAAGCACATCAATACCGGCACCACAGCCAAGGTCTAAAACAACATCACCCTTTTTTATCTCTGCATTTGTAAAAGGATTTCCAACTGCAGCACAAAATTCCCACACCTTTGGTGCTATCTTATCTATCCACTCTTGTTTATATCCATGAGCTATTGCATTATCTAAGCCCTTGTCCCAACCAAAATCCTTCTGTGGATTTTGAGCTAATTCAGTGTAGAGTTCTATTATATTTTTATTTTCCATATATATTCCGTTTCGAAAGTAATTACTTTATTGAAGTGTCAACACAATTTAGGAGATAAATTCTCTCTTTTGGCATAACGGTCGAGGAGAGCAATAGTTTTCCGCTTGCGGTAAACTATTGGTTCCTGCGTATTGTTATCTTTTTAAAGTTCAAATATTTGAACTAGCATACTTGAAATATCTTGAGAAGTTTGTTTATCAACATTACCAAGTTTTTTTACTAATCTTGTTTTATCTACAGTTCTGATTTGATCTAATAATACTAAACCATTTTTATTTTTAAATTTTATTTTTGGTCTGAAAATAAAATCAAAACCTTTAGATGTCATAGGTGCAACGATTACTGTTTTTAAAACATTCATTTCATTTGGTGAAATCACTATACATGGTCTTGTTTTTTGAATTTCAGAACCAACTGTAGGGTTTAATTTTACTAAGTAAACTTCAAACCTTTTGATATCTACTACCATTGCCAGTCTTCTAAATCATTATCATTTAGAAAATCTTCCAAAACTCCATCGTCTGAGGCATTTTTGTTTTTTGAAAGCACTTTCTCGATATTTTCTTTCCATGTATCTCTACTTGTATCATGCATAGGCTTAATTAATAAGCCATTTTCTAAAACTTCAAGTTCTAAATTAACATTTTCGAGATGTGCTTGTTGTATTAAAGGCTTAGGAATTCTAATTCCTTGTGAGTTTCCAATTTTAGTGAGTGTTGTCATAATAAACTCCTTTTTGTAATTATAATGTAATTACGGATGAAAGTCAATTTAGCTGGATGATAACGTTTAAAATGAGCAATCAAAAAGTCGCTCGCGGGTTTTTGATTGGCTCCAGAGCATTGTTATACTTACCTTGAATTAGATAATTCCATTGAACGTATTTTCCAATCTGTCGGAAAGAATCAGCATCTATGTATCTATTTTCCAGTTCTATTCCACAACTATCAATGTAGTTGATAATCGAGGTATATATTTCTTCATCACTCATTTTTAGAATATTTATTTCAGGTGCTAGCTTATGCGTTTTATATGCAAAATGCTTTTTTCTCGTTTTTCTTATATGGATTACATTGTGTTGATAATATTCTCCCCTTATTTGATGACCTGAAAAATACAACCTTATATATCCGATGATCTCGTTATATTTCCAAATATCATCAAATCGGAGTGCTTTTTCAAAATAATCCTCAAAGCTGACTAGGGATTTTACTCGTCCATTTTTTGTAAAGACTTCTTTGTAGTGTTTTTTGTAACGAGATTCTTGCTCTGAAAAATATTCTTTTTCTGACAATCTATACACGGGCAGTTCAAAAATATATTTGTTCATTAAAAAACCGTGTTATACATGAATGTAAAATTTGTTTCTAATATTTTTTGTACTGTTTCACAGTTTTTTCTATTAAAATCTAGAATGAAAGTTTCATCGGATATTTTTGGATCACCAACCACAATCCCTTTTGTTCCATTGGTAAACCATAGCATTCCAGCTTGATTGAGTTTGTCTGTGGCTGATAGAATTTCTTTATCTTCTTCAAATGCTTTTTTGAGACTCTTCTTTTGTTTTAGTTGCTCATTGATTAATTTGTCTTTTGATTTTGGTGATTGTACGAGAGCTATGTACTGCGATGCTTTGTATTGTGTCCATTTTAGAACATACTTGTTTTTTTCAATGATATGGCTATTTCCGCACTGGCTATAGAATCCCGCTTGTGCGTATAGGCTTTTACCCATATTATTTAGTTCTTCTTCTAAGGTAAGTGCATTTGAAGATGTTGCACTGAAAATGATGATTATTCCAAATAAAGATTTCATTCTTGTTGTTTTTGTCATAGAGCTTCCTTGTGTACGGGGGCGCGGGTGCCCCCGTTATCCGGTCGCGTAGCGAGCGGATAACTATTTATTAGAGGACATTCTATATAAATTAACCTTAAATAACCTGATTAGTGTGACATCAAAAATGTCCTCCTATTTTAAAAAATATGACAAATTGCAATAAAATAGTTTACTTTTTACAAAAAAAGCTAGAATTATCAAAATTTATATTGTCCATTTAGTGAGAAATTCACCATTAGCAGAACAAGTTGTCCTACTAAGGGTGAATATTGTGTTTAAAAGGACATTGCGTCCTTTCTTAATTATACCCCTGTGAATGAATCTCCACTTTTTACAATTTTACTTATCAATGATTTTGATAGATTCAAATAAGTTGCAATGCTTGCTTGAGAGTAACCGTCTTGGTGTGCGTTAAGTATCGCTAAGTTTCTATCTACTTTTGTAAAAATATCATAGAAATGCTCTTGGAATTGTTTTTCTTGCTTTACATGCAAGACACCGTCTTCTTTGAGTATTTTTTGTTTTTCTTTTATTTTTAAATATTCCAGCTCTTTCTCACTCATAGGCTCTCCTAAAAATTCGTTCAGAGTTTTGAGGTCAAACTGTTTGATTAAGATAGAATCACCGCAACATGGATAGTAGGGTTTTGCATTAAAAATAAGAAATGATAATGTGTACGGATAGGTGCTTATTTTGTCAATCATAGAGGCTTCAAGCGGGTTGTTTTCTATATATCTGATGAGTGAGTAAAGATAATTTTCAGATGTAATGTATTTTGATTTGTATCTATCCTGCCAGAGATGACCACTGCGTTTGTATTTTTTGTTAAAATATTTTGCATAGTTCGCATTTGCGATTCTCATAAAAGTCGATAGATTTTCTTTCTGTGTCTCTATAAGCAAATGATAATGATTATCCATCAAGCAGTAATCATGCAGTGTTGTCTTATGAAGAATAGCATTTTTATTGATGATTTGTAAAAACATCTCCTTGTCGTCATGACAATTAAAGACATCACAATGATTTACTCCACGATTTATAATATGATGATACCCTGCTAAATCCACTCTCAATCTTGTCGGCATTTGTCAATCCTATATTTTAATGATGTATCTTAACTATTTATATTCGCTACAATTAAATATATTGCAAATTGAAATATTTTGTTAAAACTTAGGGCATATAATTTTTTGATAAAAAGTGGAGATTCATTCACAGGGGTGTAATCTTAATTAATGCAAGAATTTCCAAAGGTTCGACTCTTTTAGTATAATCTTCATTGACAAAACTGTAAATGATTTTATACTCTTTATTAACCACATACGTCGCAGGAAAAGGTATCTCGTAACTTTGGTCAGCATTTGAAGCAACTAAGTCAATACCAAACTCTTTGTAAATAGGTCTTAGCCTTTCATCCAGTGAAAACACTAAACCAAATTTTTTGGAAACTTTGTTTTGCAAATCACTTAAAACTTCAAACTCTAAAGCATTTTTTTCTTTAGTACTTAAAGATAAGTCAGGTATTTCAGGAGATATGGCTATTAACTTAGCATTGAGTCCATTTAATTGTGGAATAATCTCTTGAAATGCTTTTAACTCCAAATTACAATAAGGACACCATCCTCCTCTGTAAAAATTAAGTACAATAAAATCAGCCTCTTTGAAATAATCATACAACTCAACTTCTTTTGAATTTATATCTAGTAAACTTCCATTTGGGATGGTATCTTCCTCTTTTAAGGCATTTTTACTCAGATTTTGTGCCTCTAACTCTTTGGTTGCCAGGGCAAATAAATCTTGCACCTCTTGAGGTGCTTTTTGTTTAAATTGATTTTTTAGGTTTTCTATTTCTTTTTCTAAACTCATATTTTCATCTCCTGTTTAATTTAAACAATCTTATCAAAAAGAGAAAAATATATCTGTAATATATATCACATAGCAATTACACCCCTGTGAATGAATCTCCACTTTTTATAATTTTACTTATCAGTGATGTTGACACATTCAAATAAGTTGCTATGTTTGATTGGGAGTAACCGTCTTGGTGCGCGTTAAGTATTGCCAAGTTTCTATCTACTTTTGTAGAAATTTCTAGACTTTTACATTCAAAGAAAAAAGTTCATATTTTTCTTAAATGAAGAGTGTGTTAAGCGAGGAGTTGAAAATGGAACAAAGTTACATCTCAAAATTTGCAAAAGCACCCTCTACGCTTAGTACGTTTTTGTAGCTGGTCTTTTTGATTATTACTCTTTTTGTGTTGAGGTCACATACAGCTATGCGAAAGTTTGAACCCATTTGCGGTTCAATTATGCATATGATTTTATCTTCTATCTGTCTCGTTGTATGGATGGTCCCGTGAAGATTGTGAAAAAAGTACTTTGGATAACTAAGCGGTGTAATCTCAACAACATCTGCGGTTCTTTTTTTGTCAAGAGTTTGTGCGATGATATTGGCGTCTTCAAAGTTGTCAAACTGGATGCACCATTCATCAAACTCTTTGTTAAATCGTTTTAATTCTTCATCTAAAAAACCACCCGCAGGTGATTGAAGAGCAAATATACTCATATTGTCGTTATTTGAATTTTTTAACCAGAAGTATGCCAAGACCGACAATAACAAATATTACAGCAATACTCACTGCGATAAATGTAGCTGATACGGGCTCGCCAAAATTAGGCATTTAAAACCTTTGAACATCTTTTACATGTAGATTCTTCGTCTTTTGATTGATACTTCCAACATCTTGGACATTTTGCTTCACTTGCTTTTTGGATTACAAATATATTTCCGTCAACTTCAAATTTTCCAAGTTCATTAGTTACTTCGCTATGTGAGATGCCAGATACTACAAACCAGTCTTCTGCCGATGTTTTGTCCATCTCCGCTATCTTTTTAGACTCTGTGATTATCACTAACTCTAAAGTGTTTTTTATGATTTTTTCTTTTTTAAGCCCATCAACTATCTCATAAAACTTCTCTCTTGCGCTGTTCATGTATGTGGCGTCAAAAGTAGAGTCGATAGTCTCCATGCTCTCGTAAACAAAGTCAAAAATATCTGCTTTGTCGCCTTTTAAAAATGCAGGCAGATGCTCTGTGATCTCATCCGCCGTATAGGTTAAAATAGGTGCGATAAGAGTCAGAAGCGACTTAGTCATAATTGCCATTGCGCTTTGGCTTGAGTTTCTTCTTGGGTCGTTTATAGCGTCACAGTAGAGGCTGTCTTTTGTAATGTCGATGTAGATTCCGCTCAGCTCATTTACGATGAAGTTGTTTAACAGACTCATACCATGTACAAAGTTATAACCGCTAAATGATTTGTGAACCGCGTCAAATACTTCTTTTGCTTCTGCTAGTATCCACTTATCAAGCTCGCCCATCTCTTTATGCGGTGTTATCGCCTTGAGGTCGTTTATGTTTGCGAGCATAATTCTAAAAGTGTTTCTTAGTTTACGGTAGTTCTCTGCCGTCTGCTTTAGGATGGCTTGAGAGATTTTTAGATCTCCTTGGTAGTCGCTTGATGCAACCCAAAGACGTAGAATCTCGCTGCCGTACTCTTTTAAAACCTTATCGGGAGCGACAACGTTGCCTTTTGATTTTGACATCTTCTCACCCTTTTCATCAACCGTGAAACCGTGGGTAAGAACTCCTTTGTATGGCGCTTTGTGCTCAACAGCTGCACTTAAAAACATTGATGACTGGAACCAGCCGCGATGTTGGTCGCTTCCCTCAACATATAGATCCGCCTGATATTCGCCTGCGTCGTAGTTTCGGGATTTTAGAACCGAGTACCATGTAGAGCCGCTATCAAACCAAACATCTAAAATGTCAGTTACTTTTTCAAGCTCCTCTGCACTATATCCTGAACCGGGATAGAGAAGCTGTTCTGTCGGCATGGAGTACCACGCGTCGCTTCCGTGCATCTCAAAGATCATTGCCGTAAAGTTTAAAACCTTCTCATCAAGAAGGACTTCGCCAGTTGCTTTTACTCTAAAAAACGCTATCGGAACACCCCAGTCTCTTTGACGGGAGATACACCAGTCAGGGCGGTTTTCAACCATTGATCTGAGTCTATTTTTGCCGCTTTGTGGGTAGAAGAGAGTCTTTTCAACTTCATCAAGAGCGATTTGTCTTAAAGTCTTATCTTCACCTTTTGGCGTGCCGTCTACGCTGATAAACCACTGTTTTGTCGCTCTGAAGATAAGAGGCGTGTGGCTTCTCCAGCAGTGTGGGTATGAGTGTTTAAACTTTGAGACATGTACAACGCTATCTCCCATAAGAGCGATAATATCTTCGTTTGCTTTAAAGATATGACGTCCTACAAACTCCTCTGCGTTGGGGATTAAACCATCTCTAACGATTGTGTTGTCATAACATCCCGTCTCATCAACAGGCATAATAACTTCCAAGTCATAAACAAGACCAATGCGGTAGTCATCTTCACCGTGCCCCGGAGCCGTGTGGACGCATCCTGTTCCGTTTTCAACAAGTACATGTTCGCCCAAAACGATGCGGGAAGTTCTGCCGTTTAGTGGATTGAGCGCAAGCAGATTTTCAAACTCTTTTGCATGAAAAGTTTTAGCAATTTCACCGCTTAAAACTCCTTGCTCCCTTAGAGACTCTAAGAGTTTTTTAGCAACGATGTAACCCTCTGTGGTAAGAGCGTACTCTTCCTCAGGGTTGAGCGATATTCCCGTATTTGCAGGAATCGTCCATGGAGTAGTTGTCCAGATAACTAAAGCTGCTTTAGAGTCTATGGAGAGTCTTGTTTTTGCCTCATCACTTAGTTCAAATGCGATAAAGATTGAGTAATCCTCTTTATCCTCGTACTCGACTTCAGCCTCAGCAAGAGCAGTTCTCTCGGCCCATGACCAAAAAACAGGCTTGCTTCGCTCGATTAGAAGACCTTTTTTTGCAACGTTGCAAAGAGTTCGGTAGATGTTTGCCTCAAACTTATAGTCCATCGTCACATATGGATTATCCCAGTCGGCAATAACACCTAGTTTTTTAAACTCTTCTCTTTGGATATCGACAAATTCAGCCGCATGAGCACGGCAGAGCTCTCTGATTTTTGCAGTTTCTAGAAGCTCTTTTTTCTGCTTTCCGCCAAGTTTTTTCTCAACTTGTTGCTCAATCGGAAGACCGTGACAATCCCAGCCCGGAGTAAAACGCACGGATTTGCCGTTAAAATAGTTATGTTTTATAATGATATCTTTTAAGATTTTGTTGAGTGCATGTCCGATGTGCGTGTGACCGTTTGCGTATGGAGGACCGTCATGAAGAGTAAAACTTGGAGCATCTTTGCGGTTAGCTTTCATCTTCTCATATATTTTTTTCTCGTCCCAAGAAGCGTATCTCTTTGGTTCGTTGTTGATGAGATTGCCTCTCATTTCAAATTTTGTAGTCGGTAAAAGTAGTGTATCTTTATAATCCATGTCTGTCCCAAAAGTGTAAAATTTTTGCATTATATCCCTCATGCCTTTAAAAGCTACTTTAAAATAGTAAAAACAGTGTTATAATGGAGAAAATTATTTTTGCAAAAAGGCTATTTACGCAATGAAACTGCATCTTTTGTTAATCGGCAATAAATTTATATACAATCTTTCTCTAAGAGAGTATATAATCAGAAAAATTGAGCAAAAAACTGACTTTATAGACTCGATAACTTTTTTTAAAGAGAGCGATAATTCACTTTTTTTGCATTTAGAAAAAGAGCTTCACTCCTCAAACAGATATATTATCGTAACCTCAAAACAGCATTTTTCCACCATCGGAAAACTTATATGTACTGTCACAAGTGATAACCAAATTTTAAAAGATGAGATGCTGATACCATCAAACTGCGCTGTATATGAAGATGGAAGTTATCTTTTAGAGTATAAAAATTCGCTTACAAATGTTTTACATGTAGATGAGATGCAAAGAGTTCCGGAGATACTTCTTGATTTTGAAGAGTCAAGCGCTACTCTGCACCTTTTTGAAGAGGATAAAGAGAGTGCCTTGGCAATGCTCTCCCCGATTGCGCAGATGTATGACTTGAAAATAGAGGCGGTAAATCTCATAGATGGATGGCTAAGAGTAGATATAAGAAGTAAAAAATATGGAAATATATCTAAGTTCATAGCCTCGGCAAAGCAGCTTCTGCCAAACAAAATCATTGCCGCAATAAACATAATCGCTTATATAATGGAAAAACTCTCATCAAAGGGCAAGAAAATTACCTTTGCTGAGAGCTGCACAGGAGGGCTTCTGAGCTACTACTTTACGAAAAACAACGGTGCCTCAAAAATCTTTGACGGCTCTTTGGTAACATACTCAAACCGAATTAAAGAAAATTGGCTTGGCGTAAACTCTAAAACATTAGAAGAGTACGGTGCCGTAAGCAGTGAGGTTGTCTTAGAGATGAGTGAAGGCGCGCTCAATGTTAGTGAAGCTGACTATTCTATATCTATAAGCGGAGTTGCGGGTGAGGGCGGCGGCACTAAATATAAACCTGTAGGAACTATATATATCAGCGTAAGAAGCAAAACCAAACATATAGAAAGTCGTTTAAATTTAAATGGGGATAGAAACTATATCCAGCATCAGAGTGTACTTTTTGCCATTAAAATGTTGCTATTAGTAGATAGAGAGATGTTTTTTTAAATTTGGCTCTTTTTATCTTGACAATTAAAACCTATTTGCCTATAATTTCGACCTCTTACGAATAGAGGAAAATGTCTTGTTAGCTCAGCTGGTAGAGCACGTCACTTTTAATGATGTGGCCGATGGTTCGAATCCATCACAGGACACCATTTACAAAACTAAAAACATTATATGCGATTGTAGCTCAGTTGGTTAGAGTGTCTGCCTGTCACGCAGAATGTCGAGGGTTCGAGTCCCTTCAATCGCGCCACTTTTAGTTGATTTAAAATTCTTGATTTTTATTTTAATCGAGGCAGATTCTTTGCGGAATGAGGAGCATAGTAAATCTATGTGACGAATGGAACAAAGGTTCTAACGAAGAGTAAAGTAAAAAGCACAATTTTAGGGCGCTTAGCTCAGTTGGTAGAGCGCTACCCTTACAAGGTAGATGTCACTGGTTCGAGTCCAGTAGTGCCCACCATTTTTTGTTTTATATGCACAAAGCTTTTGACTCACGTACTTTAGTACGCTTCGCCAAAACTTTAGCACATCTAAAATTAAAAAAACCAAGTTATTTAACAAAACCTTTTGTTTAATGAAAGTGACCCTTTCGTCTAGTGGCCAAGGACACTATCACTTCATGGTAGGGACAGAGGTTCAAATCCTTTAGGGGTCGCCACAAAACATGGTGTTATAAATAGAATTAAATTTAAAATTTTTGATTTTTATTTTAATCGAGGCAGATTCTTTGCGGAATGAGGAGCATAGTAAATCTATGTGACGAATGGAACAAAGGTTCTAACGAAGAGTAAAGTAAAAAGCACAATTTTAGGGCGCTTAGCTCAGTTGGTAGAGCGCTACCCTTACAAGGTAGATGTCACTGGTTCGAGTCCAGTAGTGCCCACCATTTTTGTTTTATATGCACAAAGCTTTTGACTCACGTACTTTAGTGCGCTTCGCCAAAACTTTAGTACATCTAAAATCAAAAAAACCAAGTTATTTAACAAAACCTTTTATTATTATATGCGATTGTAGCTCAGTTGGTTAGAGTGTCTGCCTGTCACGCAGAATGTCGAGGGTTCGAGTCCCTTCAATCGCGCCACATCCCCTAAAAAATCCTTTTATAAAAAGCTTTTAGTTCCACGTCCGTCATACATATCTTTATATCGAAACGTTATAAGATTTTGCATTATTGCAAAGAGAATAATAAAGTTAATAAAACTACTTCCCCCATAACTAAACATAGGCAGAGGAACACCGACTACGGGAGCATACCCTA
>NZ_JACUTS010000021.1 GCF_014859695.1 Sulfurimonas sp.
GGATACATGTTTGGCATGAAACTGCACGCGGATTTTGCGGAGCAGGCACTTCGCCCGTAAAAATAGACTTAAAAGGAACCATTCCTGCATTGTTAAAAAGCAGCGTTGCATCATCGGGAACAAGCGGTGAACTCGCTACTCTGTCATGATTTTTTGATTCAAAAAATCTTAAAAATTCTTCTCTAATATCCATAAATATATCTCTTGCTGTAAAATTGCGCGATTATATCTAAAAATTATTGAAGGACTCCTCTAACAAATCTAGCAGATTACCACGCTTTTTATCTCACTCATCTCTTCAATAGCAAAGCGCGGACCTTCTCGTCCCACACCGCTAAGTTTTACTCCGCCGTATGGCTGAATATCAAAACGCAGAGTAGGCATGTCGTTTATAACCACTCCGCCTGCATCAAGCTCATAAATGGCACGTTTTGTCAGGCTTAAATCATTTGTAAAGATTGAGAATTGAAGTCCGTATGGAGAGTTGTTTATACGCGGGAGCGCATCATCAAAACTCTCTACTCTAACCAGAGAGACAATCGGTGCAAAAACCTCTTCACACACAATCGCCATATCATCACGAACATTAGCCATAACACATGGGTAAAAGAGCCTTCCATCTACGCGCGGAGGCAGCATTGCGGTTGCTCCCTCTTCTATGGCGCTCTCAACCCAGCTCATAGCTCTTTTGCATGCCTCATCATCGATAAGCGGTCCCATAAACGTCTCATCATCATACGGTGAGCCGACAACCAGCTTTTTTGTCTCATCTGCCATCTTTTGCGCAAATGCGTCATATATTTTTGCATTGACATAGATGCGTTGCAGCGATATACAGACCTGACCGGAGTTTACAAAAGCACCGATAACACATCTTGAAGCCGCCAAATCCAGATCGGCACTCTCATCAATATAGGTCGCCGCATTGCCGCCAAGCTCTAAAGAGACCTTTTTTATGCCTGCACTCTTTGCAATTATCTCGCCCACGGGAACACTTCCAGTAAAGCTTATAACACGCGGAATATCGCTTGAAACAAGCGCACCTCCGACCTCTGCATCTCCGTAAACAACACTAAGTGCATCTTTTATAGCGTAAGGACTCTCGATAAAGAGTTTTGCAAATTTATACGCCGTTAAAGGAGCTTCTGGAGTCGGCTTTAATACAACTGCATTCCCCGCCACAAGAGCGGGTGCGAGTTTATGCGCTACAAGATTGAGCGGAAAATTAAAAGGGGTAATCGCCACGACAACTCCTGCACTCTCACGCAAAAAAAAGGCTGTTGTCTTCTTCCCGCTTGGCATTGCATCTGTATTGATGGTCTCTCCATGCATCGTGCGCATCGTCTCCGCACAAAGAGTTATGGTCTCAATGCAGCGCTCAACCTCTATTCTAGAAAATGCTATCGGCTTTGCCACCTCATCGGTAATGGTTTTTGCCATATCCTCTTTAGTATCTCTTAACTTTTGCGCTACATCCAAAAGCCAGCTGCATCTCTGTGCAATCGTACTTTTTCTAGCCTCTTTAGCTGCCTCTTTGGCGATAAGAAGCGCTTTTTTTGCATCATCCGCGTTGCAAATCGCAGCCTTGGAGACAACCTCACCGCTGTATGGACTTAATCTGTTTGTTAACTCTTGCCTTGATGTTTCATCTGAGCCAAAATAGATATTTGCTACCATAAAATCCTCCAAAACCCTTTGTATTTATGTTATTATAGTATAAAAATAATTTCTGGGATATTTACAAATAAGATGAAAATTTTTATCTCTTTATTTATACTATACTCAACTCTTTTTAGCACAGAGCTAAACTGGTTAAATGATTATGACGAGGCACTTGCAGAGGCAAAAAAACAAGAAAAAGGTGTCTATCTTTTTATCGGTGCGGATGTTTGTAGATGGTGTGAAAGATTTAAAAAGATGACTCTCTCAAAACAAAAAGCCATCGATAGGCTCCAAGAGGAGTATGTGCTTTTGTACCTCTCAAGAGACAGACACAATATACCTAAACAGTTTGTGACTAAAGGCGTTCCAAGACACTATTTTTTGACAAACAGAGGCGAGATTATACATGCTGACAGAGGAAGCAGAGAGGTTGATGGATTTTTGGATCTCATCGAAGAGGTAAATCTTAAAAAAGAGGACTAAAGCGTTATATTCTCTATAAACTCTACCTTTTGTTCTGCAACAATTAAGGCATCAAGAACAAAATCTAGATCTAAAGAGCTCTTTTTCATATAAACATACGCCGTTTTTATGATTTTTGAGAGCTTGCTTTTTGTGATGTTTAAAACTGCACTCTCATAATCAAGCCCGCTTTTAACCTCTACAAAGTGCAAAACATCATCTTTTATGGCGATGATATCTATCTCGCCGAAGCGGGAGTAGAAATTTCTCTCTACAATTGCAAAGCCATTGTCTCTAAGAAATTCGCAAGCAATATCTTCTGCAAAATTTCCTTTTGCTCTGCTCATCTAGAGGTTTACAACTTCCACTTTTACAGATTTAAAAGCCGCCGTCAAAATAAGCTCGTCGCTCTCGTCTCCAAAGAGCGCATTTATCTTGGAATCTGCATAGTGAAATGTCACAAAAAGAGCTTTTGGCTCCACTTTGTCCGTAAATTTTACTTTTAGCGGTTTTGTCTCTCCATTCTCTGTTCTTAAAATAACGCGCTCGCCTCTAAAATCATCGGCATCAGAGCTGTTTACAAGCAAAGTATCCTCATCATATCTATTGACTAGGCTTGCCGTCTGTTTTGTCTGAGCCGCATTGTTGTACATGGCAATCGTTCTGCCGGTTGTGAGGTAGTAGTTTCTCTCTTTTTTCTCAACGATTTCTTGCACCATATTGCGCAATTTGTACTGATGATAGTGAAACTCTCCCAATCCGTCATCGGTTCTAAAATCAAGCTGATGCAAAATCGGCGTATCTTCTGTGTGAACAGGCCACTGAAGCCCACGTTTACGATGTCTTTGCAGTCTTATATAGCTAGCTCCGCTAAAACGGCGGTATGCAACCTCTCGCACCTCATCCCAAATCTCGTTTGAGTTTTTATAGGCACTTTTTCCGCCCATTTTGTTATCAAGAAGTTGCAGAACTTCCCAGTCATCCGGCAAGTCAGACTCTACTAGCGGCTGAGACAAGTGAAGACGGCGCATTGCATTGACGTAAACACCCGTTTTTTCATACGCCGACTTTACGCCTATGACAATATCGGCCCTTGAAGTTATGTCGGTCATAAAGAGCTCTTGAACCATGATAAGCTCTAAGTTTTGTATACCTCTCTCAACTTTGTTTATGTTTGGGTGGATATGTGTCAAATCCTCGCCGATATTTAAGACAGCCTTTAAGCGTCCCTCCAGCATCTCATCGACAAGCTGCGGTGTCATCAAGCCAACCTCTTTAGGCACTTGATAATCAGGAGCGAAGTAAGGGAGCATCCCCATATCACATGCACCCTGAACATTATTCTGCCCGCGAAGAGGCATAAGTCCTGCTCCGGCTTTTCCAATATTTCCGGTCATTAGCGCCAAGTGCGTTATCGCCATTACCGCGTAAGAGCCGTCTAGATGCTCCGTTATCCCAAGCCCCCAAAATATCATAGATTTCTTAAGCGCATACTCTCTTGCTATCTTTGGGATCATCTTAGCAAGATCCTCATAACCCTCTATTTGTTCAAAATATTTAGGGTCGGCATATGGGTCGTTTAAGATCATCTCTTTAAACTCTTTAAAATCTTTTGTGCGCTCCGCTATAAAGCTCTTATCATAAAGCTCTTCACTTATAATGACATGTGCAAGCATATTTAAGACAAGCAGATTTGCCTCATAAGGCATGATTGCTTTGTATTTTGCGAAGCGGTGGAGTTTTATCTCTCTGACATCAAATACTGCCAGATTATCATGCTTTTGCGCCATATCGACAATACGGTTTGCGATTATTGGATGCGCTTCTGTTGTATTTGAGCCGATAACTATCATAAACTCGCAGTTGTAGATGTCATTGTAAGGGTTTGTCGCGGCTCCCTCTCCGATGGTGGTACGCATTCCTTTTAAACTCGGCGAATGACAGACTCTCGCACAGTTGTCTACATGCGGAGAATTCAGCGTATGGCGTGTAAATTTTTGAAAAAGATAGACACTCTCACATGAGGTTCTAGCCCCTCCGATGGAAGCTATGCTTTTTCTGCCGTATTTAGCCTGAATCTCTTTTAATTTCATGGCAGCGGCAGTTGTAGCACTCTCCAAGTCACTCTCATACCAAACGTCGTCAAAATCAACTAAAGATGATGCAATAGCCTCCTTTATAGATGGGTTTTTCTCTAAAAAACTCTTCTTGATTCTCGGGATTCTAAGTCGCTCTTTTGAGTCGACAAAATCAAACCCATACTTCCCTTTTATGCAGAGCTTTCCCTGCGAAACCACGCCGTCTTTATGTGCAAAGATTTTTTGAATTTTATTATCTTTTACATGTGCGGCTATATCGCACCCAACCCCGCAGTATGTGCAGACGCTATCTATTGTTTGAGTATTTTCCATGATATTTTTTAACTTTTTGGTGGTTTTTAATGGGTAATATTAGCGAAAAAGATGTTTAATAATCTTTTGTTTTAAAAACAAGGGAAGATATTTAAACAGAAGTATCAAATAGTAAAATCTTCTCGGAAAAGCGTAAAATCTTCTCTCTTTATCTATAGCCCTCTTTATGATCTTAGCTCCATCTTCGGTGCTTAGTAAAAAAGGCATATAAAACTTGTTCTTGTCGGTGAGCTCGCTTTTTACAAAACCCGGAAGTATGTTTAAAACCTTTATGTCGTGCGGCTCGTACTTGTATCTTAGTCCTTCGGCGTAAGCATTAAGGGCTCTTTTGGATGAGCTGTATACTTTTGAGCTGGGCATTGAGAATATCGATGCCAAAGAGGAGATAAAGACTATTTTGCCACTCTTTTTTTCTAAAAACTTTGGAAGAAGCACTTCAAGTATGGCGTGGTTTGAGAGGACGTTGACATCGTAGAGTCTTTTAAACTCTTCAAAAGGGGTGATCTCTAACGAGTGTCCGAGCGAGATTCCCGCATTTAAGATAACCATATCCACATCTGCTATCTCTCTCATTTTCTGCTGCAGAGTATCGAAATCGGTTACGTCGCAGACTATAATCTCTACTTTTTTTGCAAGTGGCGCTAGTTTAGTTTGGAGTTTTTGAAGTCTATCTTCTCTTCTGGCAAGAAGATAGAGTCCGTTATCTTTGGTAGCATATAGTTTTGCAAGAGCTTCGCCTATACCGCTGCTGGCTCCAGTTATTAGGATTTTCAACTCTCTTGCCCTTTTTGAAACTTTTGAACCAAAATACTGTACCCCATCACGGTTATCATCGGAAAAACGGAAGCAAACGCAATAAGCCCAAAGCCGTCCATAAGAGGGTCTCTTCCCTCAATATTCATAGCCAGATAAAGCCCAAATGCCGTAACTATAGGCACGGTAATCTCGGAAGTTGTAACACCTCCCAAATCAAACGCAAAAGCTACGATCTCTTTAGGAGCAAAGATGGCCAATAAAACTACTAACATGTACAAAATTGTAATAAAGAGCCAGATATCATGACCGTTTACTATCTTGTATGAACCGATTAGAATTCCTATACCCACACCAAGAGCAACCAATAGCCTGATAATTTTAACATTCATCTGCTTTTCCGACATTTTGTCAGCCTGCTTTATAACTGCCACTAAAGCAGGTTCAGCCATGGTTGTGCCAAAACCTATTAAAAATGCAAACAGATATATAAAAAACACATTGTTCATAATGACTAAATTTTGCGCGATTGATTCTCCTATTGGAAAAAGTCCGAGTTTAATTCCCACGATAAACCCATAAAGACCTAAAACCAAAAATATAAATCCAAATACCACTCTGCCAATATTTGGCAGCGGTTTTTTAATCACGAAATATTGAAAAAGAACAATAGTGGCAATGATTGGCAAAATATTAGTAAATGTACCCAAGAGGTCAACAAGAACCTTAACTATGCTAAATCCGCCGATATAATGGGTCTTATCCTCCACTTCATTTGCGACATGTTGAATTTGCGATGAAAAACCCTCATCAAGGACAAATATTCCATAAAGCTGGATGCTAATCATCGGAGTAATGGCTGCAAGTGCCACAAACCCAAAACCATCCCTTAAAACGCTTCTCTCTTTAATCGCCGAAGCTATTCCTATACCCAGAGCTACAATAAGGGGAACCGTCGCAACATTTGTAGCAACGCCGCCTGAATCATAGGCAAGTCCTACAATCTCACGGGGAGCGAAGTATGTAATAAGCAGAACTATGACATAACCAATGATTATAATCTTTGAAATCGACCAACCATATATAGTTCTTATAATGCCAAAAGCGGTGATTGCACCGACACTTGTCGCAATTATAAGCCTCAGTGTCCATGCATTAAGAGCGCCGTTTGTGATAGCCTCTGCCTGAGAAGCAACGGCAATAATTGCAGGCTCTGCGACTGAGGCGCTAAAACCCAAAGCAAAACCAAAGAGTGCAAACCAAAATAGCGATTTTTTCTCCAAAAATTCGCTAGAGAGGCTATTTCCAAGAGGAAACACTCCAATCTCAAGCCCCATTAAAAAAAATGTCACTCCAATAGTAACTATAAAAAAGCCAAAAATTATGGAATCTAAATCATCCGGAACGCTCTGAAAAACAAAGAGTTGAAATCCTGCAATAATAAGCAGAATCGGAACAAGATTTAAAAATGATTCAATAAAAGTTTTTTTGAACTCTTTTATCAATTGGGGCATTAATCTACCAAACTCATCAGATAATCAGTCAAATCTGTAATAGAAAGCACGCCTTTTAGCTCATTGTTATCTGTTACTACGACTCTTTTGATATTATGCTCTATCATCGTCTTTGCGGCATACTTTACATCTATTTTTGAAGAGACGCTAAAAGCGGGCTTGTTATATACATCATAAACATTCAATAGCTCTATATCGCCCTCTTCCGCCAAAATCGCTTTTAGTATCTGCGTATTTGTAATTATCCCATAAGCATCGCTTGGAGAATTTTTATCGACTATGAGCGATTTCAACCCCTTCTCTTTCATAAGCATAAGCGCCTCTTTTAGCGTTGCGTATGGCATGATTGTCGTTACGCTCTTTTTCATTACATTTTCTACTATCATCCATCTCTCCTTATAGATTATCTTCTTGTTTAATAGAATCTTCAAACTTTTTAATCAACTCTCTGTCCAACCCTACAATATGCGAGATAGGCATTGTAAAAGCCATACACTCTGCCTGAGTTTTTTCTACCTCTGCGTTTATCGCCTTTAGCACAATTCTTGAGAGCTTCTCTTCCAGTACATAGATTATCACGGATTGATTCCCTTCAAAAGTCAGGGCAAAAAAACTCTTTTTTTCCCCCAGACTGCTTCCTCTGCCCTGCAAAATTGTTCCGCCGCCGGCACCTGCTTCTTTGGCGACATCCTTTAACCTATCCTCATACTGCGTGGATGCAATAACTACTAATGCGACAAACTTCATAGATGAGCTCCTTTGATTTTGATAAATTCTATCATATCTTTTTACAATAAAAAGATAAAATGTCTCTAATGCAAAAATATGGAGAGAAGTTATGAAAAAGTTCAAAACATTAGTCGCAATAGATTTTTCGGACGATAGTCTTGTAGTCTTGCAAAAAGCTATAGATTTTACGAAAAAACGAGATGGCATTGTTGATGTTGTTCATGTTGTCGAGAACTCATTTTTTTCACCAAAAAAAGATCTCTCCTACATTAGAGAACACAGTCTGAAAAAACTTAATGAAAAATTTCCTTCAATTAATGATGAAAATTTCCACTGTGTAGGCGGAAAAATAAAAAACGATGTAGCAAAGGCGGCGCAGCTTTTAAACAGTGATTTGATTATTATGGGTAAAAGCGGAGAGACCTTCTTTTTGGGTGATACCTATATGGGGTCGCACACAAAAGATATTATACGCTCATCTACAGTTCCCGTTATAGTCGTAAAAAGCGACCATGAACTGAAATACAAAAATATTTTGATGCTTAGCGATTTTTCAGCAGAGTCCAAAGAGGCGATAAAAAAAATAACAAATCTATTTCCTGATTCAAACATTAAACTCTTAAACTTTTATCTAATCCCTTTTGAAAACAGATTAAACAATTATGGATTTAATTCTGCCGACCTCTACGATTATCAGTTTCATCTTATGGAAGAGTCCAAACAAAAATTAGACTCTTTTTTAAACTCTTTGGAGATGCCACAAGAGATAAATATCTCTGGAACGGTTCGTAAAAGTTCACTAAATCCAAAACTATTTGAGAGCGAGATTAAAGATATCAATTTTGACCTTGTTGCAGTTCATACAACGGGAAATATAAGTTTTTACGCGCTTGATATCTTGGAAAACTCAAAAAAAGACGTAATTATCCTCAAGCTATAAAAAAGAAGGATCTTTAAACTATCCTAATCATTACAGGTCTAAAGTTCACAAATTCCAGCTTCTCAAGCGAATCTATAAGGTTTTGTATATCTCTCTCAAATGCGCAATGCGTAGAGATAAGAAGATTTGCACTCTCTTTTGAAGATGGGCGCTGCAGCATGGTCTCTACCGATATATCGTTATCTTCAAACATTTTGGTCACTCTTGCCAAAACACCCTTTTTATCGGAGACATTTATGCGCAGATAGTACTTTGACTCAATATCTCTTGCTGGCTTTAAAACTAGCCCGCGCTCCATAGGCTTGTCAAAACCGAGCATAGGTTTGCTCTTTCCGCTTCTTGCAATGTCAATGATATTTGCAACAACGGCACTTGCAGTAGCGTCTCCGCCCGCACCTGGTCCATAGTAGAGTGTCTCTCCTACTTTATCGCCGACAACACTGATACCGTTCATAACGCCGTCTATCTTTGCTATCATCTCATCTTTGCTTATCATGCTCGCATGTACGCGAAGCTCCACCATGTTTGCATCTTTTTTAGCAATGCCCAAAAGCTTTATAGCATATCCAAACTCGTTTGCAAACTCTACATCATCTTTAGACACGTTCTCAATGCCCTCAATAAGAATATCTTCAGGCTTTGCATCTATGCCGTAAGCGATACTTGCTAAGATTAAAAGCTTGTGTGCCGCGTCATACCCGCCAATGTCAAAGGTCGGGTCTGCTTCTGCATAGCCTAACTCTTGTGCGCTTTTAAGGGCGTTAACATAGCTCATTCCGTTTTGAATCATCTCGGTTAGCATATAGTTGCTCGTTCCGTTCATAATTCCCTTGATAGACTCTATATGGTTTGCGGAGAGTCCATCACGAAGAGCGTTGATGATAGGGATACCGCCTGCGACACTTGCTTCATACTCAAAAGCAATATCTTGTGCAATCTCTTGGAGTTCATAACGGTGGTACGCCAAAAGCGCTTTGTTTGCAGTTACTACGGCTTTGCCTTTTCTTAGCGCACGTTTTACTATCTCAAAAGCCTCCTCGACACCGCCCATAAGTTCTACTACAATGTCGATCTCGTCGTCATTTAAAATATCATCGACGTTGTCTGTTAGTTTTATGTCTAAACCTCTATCTTTGTTGAGACTTTTTACAACTCCGCTTTTTACTACTATATCAACTCCGGCGCGAGCAGAAATCACATCGGCATTGTCTTTTAAAATTTGTGCTACACTCGTTCCAACAGTTCCAACGCCTATAATTCCTACCCTTATCATATCAATTCCTTTAATTTATTGCATAAATTTAAGGGAACTTTTTATCCCCATCCTGTCACGATAGAGGAAGTATACCCTCAAGGGGCACCTAGATTCCTCTATCTACGCTAACGCTTGGTTTCCTTCGGCAGGAAGCCCATCACACTAGTGTGATTATTTTTTCTCTTCAAATTGTCTTAAAAACTCTTTTATATTTCTTGCCGCTTGACGGATTCTGTTGTCATTTTCTATAAGAGCTATGCGGACATAACCCTCTCCATACTCGCCAAAACCGATACCCGGAGCAACCGCGACACCAGCTTCTACAAGCAATCTTTTTGAGAACTCCAAGCTTCCGAGATGCGCCACGCACTCAGGAAGTTTTGCCCAGACAAACATGCTTGACTGATTTTTTCTGATGTGCCAACCTGCTCTATCAAACGCCTCTAAGAGAATATCTTGACGATGCTCATATTTTGCAGTTATATCTCTAACACACTGCTGATCACCGTTAAGTGCTATGGTAGCCGCAACCTGAATAGGCGTAAACATACCGTAATCAAGCCATGATTTGATTTTTTGCAGCGCGCCGATAAGCTTTTTATTTCCGACAAAAAATCCTACACGCCATCCTGCCATGTTATAACTTTTTGAGAGCGTAAAACTCTCAACAGCCACATCTTTTGCTCCGGGAATACTCATGATAGAAGGAGTTACATAGTCGCCAAATGTTATATCCCCATATGCAATATCGCTGATAACATAAAATCTAAGCTCTTTAGCAAGTGCCACAAGTCTTACGTAAAAATCCTGTGTAACCGTTGCAGTTGTAGGATTGTGAGGAAAATTTACCAAAACAAATTTTGGTCTAGGAGAGCTCTCTTTGAAAATTTTCACAAGGTCTTGAAAGAATTTATCTTCATCTACCTTGAAATCTTCATCGAACTCTATCCCGAATTTTATGACGCTTCCACCCGCTAAAATAAATGCGTATTCATGTATAGGATATGTCGGATCCGGCACAATAGTAACGTCGCCTAGATTGGTTATAGCGTATGCAAGATGCGCGTAACCCTCTTTTGAGCCCATTGTTGCAACACACTCTGTCATAGGGTCTAGGTCACAGTCGTATCTTCTTTTGTACCAATCAGCGATCGCACCTAAAAGCTTAGGAATACCTTTTGATGTTGAATATCCATGTGTCTTTGTCTTTTGTGCAGACTCAATAAGTTTCTCTCTTATATGCTCAGGAGTGTCTCCATCAGGATTTCCCATAGAAAAATCTATCACATCTGCGCCGGCTCTTCGCTCCGCCATTTTCAGCTCGTTTACCTCGGCAAAAACGTACTTCGGCAACCTTTTCATTCTATCAAATTGTATTTCGTCAAACATGAATATTCCTGCTTAAATTATTAATGACATTCTATCGAAAAATTTTTATAATTTCTTTATTTCTTTATTGTTGGTTTTAAAACCAAATCATCTTTGATATTTTTAAGAGAGTAGATATCTGAAATCTTTATGTAGTGCGTATTTTCTCTCATGTTTAGGGTAATACGGCTTTTTTTTTCATCTATTTTTATAACCCGCAGCAGCTTGAGAGATTTATCATAATAAGCTATATATGGATACCAATCATTTCTGCGAGAGCTTGTTATCTCTATCTTGTTTATCTTTGACACATCAAGCCAGTATGAGTAGAGCGATCTTTTGAGTCGAAACTCCTCTGAATCCTCAAGAGCAGGTACGTTGAGTTTGGCATTTTTCATATCGATTACGTATACCCAATCTGTTTGCGACTCTCTAATAACATCAACAATTTCACAGTTGCTCTTTTTTAGCTCTTGGCTGAGAATAAGCGGATCTGTTGCGTACTCTGAGATCATATTTATTGTCCAAGTGAATTTTGAGTCATTATAAAGAGACTCTTTGGTTACATACCTGTAATAGCCAATATTTCTTAGCGAATCACTCATAATCTTTACAAAAAAGAGAGGAACTCCCTCTGTTTTAAAGCTTATATTTGTCTCACGCGGGGTCTGAAAAAAGAGATTTAAAATCCCGTTTTCTTTGAGAGTTTGGATTACCTTAACTGCATCTACTCTCCCCAAAGGGGTGTAATAATCCTCTCTTGGAGAGAAGATGATACTTATATACTCTTTATCTTTAGCAAAAGTTGCCCCGGAGATAAGGCTCTTTACCTTTTCAATAACAGGATCCCCTTCTTTTTTCTCTTCTATTTGAGCGCCAAAAACAGAGGAGAGAAGCAGAGCAACAACTAAAAATATTTTTACCATTTGTTGCCTCTGTTTAATCTTGTAAACTCATCGTAACTTATCTGTCTTAACTCTGAGTCTATATATGAAAATCTCATAGTTTTTGGGTCTTTAAACTCTGTTATCTCGCCGTTTATCTCTATTTTTATATATCCATGCCCAAACGAGAGGAGCCACTCTTTTGCAGGATCAAGCTTAAGCTCGTCGGAAAATGTTGTTTGATACTTTTTATAGTCTGATAAATCAATATAGCCGAGCCACACTTTTGTTTTTGGAATAATTTTAAAAGATAACGGCTTAACTTCAGGCTCTGGTTGTTTCTCCTCTAGTTTCTCCTCCGCTCCCGCCATCTCCTCTACTCCGGTTGATTCCATTAAACCATCTTGAGATGAGTTCTCATCTAGCACAGAGTCGTTTTTATCATCTTGAAGTGTTGGAACAGCAGTTTGAAGATTCTTGCTTGAATCTATAATCTCGTTTTGAGGAAGTCTTGAAGCAAAGTAGAGCAGTGTAAAAACTACTGCTGCGCCTATGAGTATATAAAAAAACGTCCACTTTCTTTTTTTCTTAGATGCCGTAAAAATTTTTACCTTTTCTTTAATATTTTCCTCATCACTCTTTTGGCTTTTAAAATACTCTCTTGCTCTATTTTTCAGCTCACTCAGATCAAGGGCATATTCTCTCTCAAAAATAGATAAAAATCCTAAAAGTTGAACACTGCCCATTCCCTCAAAGTTTTCATTGAAAATCGACTCAATGTGTGTTCTTGATATATGTGTTCTCTCATGGATTTTTTGTACGCCTATTTTTTTTAATTTATCCAAATCTTCACTCATATTCTCATCCTATCCATCAAAATTGCTCCTGCCGCACCGACATTTAAAGAGTCGAATTTATGCGCCATTTTTACAGTTACGATCTCATCTAGTTTTGAACTGACTCTAGCGGTAAGCCCTTCTCCCTCACTTCCTAAAAAGAGAGCACGTCTGCTTTGGACTTTTACCTCTCTTATATCGGTACCTCCCATATCTGCACCGTATGTCTTAAAACCTGACATCTTAAGGTCGTTTATAGCGTCATGAACATTTGTTTGCAGTGCAAAAGGCATGTCAAAGAGTGCTCCCGTGCTTGTTCTGGTAATTGCTTCAAGAGGAAGTGATTTCACACCGCATGCAATGACCGCTTCTACGCCTAACGCATAAGCGGTTCTAATTATTGCACCGATATTTCCTACATCGGTAAGCCCGGATAAAACAAGTACAAAATCATAATTTAAAAATGATTTGTAACTATACAGAGCGTAATCTTCAACCTCTGCAAGAATGCCCTGATGGGATGCATTTTTGCACATTTTTCCCGCCGCATCAGATGGAATTCTCTTTACCTCGAAGCCCATCTTCATAAGACGCGAATACTCTTTTTTATCCATCTCTTTTGCAAGATAAAGCGTCTTTATCTTGGCAGGATGATTCTCTATGATATAATTGATTGGCTGTTTTGCATAAATTAACATTTGAGCATTTTATCCAAAAAAATGAAAATAGTATATATCTACAGTTTTAAGAGTCTCTCGTAACAGGCTTTTGTATTTTCGCCTGTTATTTTACAGATAAGCTTTGCCTGAGTCTTTTTGGGCAGGTCAAGCTCTAAAATATCATTTTGAGTTATGGCGCTGGGTTTTTGCGCCTCTGCAGCGCTGATGACAACAACCCACTCGCCACGGAGATTTGCATCAACTTTTTGTTTAATCTCAAGCGCAGTTCCAAAATAGTAGCGTTGATACTTCTTTGTAAGCTCTTTAGCCAAAAAAATCTCTCTTGTAGGTTCCTCAAAGGAGAGCTCATCCAAGAGTTTCTCAAGTCTGTGCGGAGATTCATAAAGAACTGTGGTAAATCCGCTGCCAAGAGCACCTTGAAGCGAAGCAGCCCTATCTTTGCCTTTGTGCGGCAAAAATCCCCAAAAAAGCATCTTTGTCTCAACAAACCCGCTTGCCACAAAAGCGGTTAGAAGCGCGTTTGCGCCGGGTAAAACATCATAAGCAACACCGTTTTTTTGGCAGTACCTAACAAGAGCTTGACCCGGGTCGCTGATACTGGGCATACCGGCGTCGCTGACATAGATAACATTTTGTTCAAAAAATGATGGTTCAAGATTTGAGATAAACTCTTTTTCATTATGAGAATGAAGGGGAAGAAAATTTTGTTCTGGTTTAAAAACGCTCTGGTAACGCTCTTTGAGTATGTGGATAAGTTTTTTTGTAACGCGAGTATCTTCGCATAGAAGTGTGTCGGCACCACCTAGAGCCTCAATGGCTCTAAGAGATATGTCGCCTATGTTCCCAATTGGAGTCGGGACAAGTGTAAGCAAGAAAAATCTTGATTATTTTTTTGCGTAACGTTGGTTGAATTTTTCAATTCTTCCTGCAGTATCTACCATTCTCTCAGAACCTGTAAAGAAAGGGTGACACTCATTACATATGTCAATTCTCATCTCATCTTTTGCACTTTCTATTTCAAAAGTGTTTCCACATGAACATGTTACTGCACAAGCTACTAATTTCGGGTGAATATCTTTTTTCATTTTTTTGCCTTTTGATACTCGTTTACGTGCGAATATCTATATATTTTTTAAATCCGTATGGGGGCGGATTTTTAGAAAACGGATTATAGCAAAAAATATCTTAAAGTACTATTTTGCTAGCAATTGCAAGAACGGCGCTCTCGGAGCGCAGAACCATCGGAGTATCTAATCTAAATCTTTTAAAAGAGGAGAGGAGCTCTTTCTCTTTTTGCGAAAATCCACCCTCGCAACCAATAAGAACGGTTTTTATACTGCTGTAGTCTTGCAGCGTCTCATCGCAAAAATCAAACACGTTTGTATCGGGAAACTTTGCCACAAACGCCTCTACATTTTTATAGATATCAAATTCAATATATGTGCTTCTTCCGCACTGCTGCATTGAAGCCTCCATAATCCTTTGAAATCTTTTAAAATCTAGTTTAGTGTTTTTTTGGCTTCTCTCACATGCTATAAACGAGACTCTCTCAACGCCTATTTCACAAAGGGAGGGCAGAACCTTCTCTATGGAGTTTGAATCTATGATGCACCAGCCGACATGGAGCGATTTTTTGCTCTTAACCTCGTGCGCCTCCGAAGAGATAAGAGAGAGTTTTGCACTTCTGGGCTCAACCTCTTCTACTTTATATCTGTGCAAAATCTCTATATTTTCTCTTGACCTGAAATTTATCTCATTACCCTCACAATGGCGGCGAACTTTGATGAGATATTTATGCAGATCGCCTCTTATATGAAGCGTTGGCTTCCCTGCCTCGTCATCAAGTATATATATCAAAGCCACATCCAAGTAGAGATACTAAGGGTTACAACTATCTCTAAAAGCAGAATCTTAAGTGCGTATGCTTTAAAATTTTTAAACGCATCACTCTCTTTTTGAGAGGTGCTTTTAAGTGCCTTTGCACGTTTTCGCTCCAAATAGATAAGAATAACGACAAAGAGTATCATGGCGATATTCTCTACAGTAAACTCTAGATGCTTCGCCGCCATCATAACTACGCCCGTAAAGACAACCATCCCTATCGCCGTTGCTGCAATGGGTGTAAAAAGCAGCATTGCTCTTCTATATTTTGCCAAATCTTTTATGCCAAAAAGCATAAAAATATTTATAAAAATAGCACTTAAAACCAACACAACACCCCAGTTGTGTGTTACAATACTCATATCATACATTTCATTCATAGTGCAATGTTACAATAAAAATAGAAAAAGAAGAAACATGGCTGTTACAATAGAAGAGGCACTCGAATTTATTTACAAAAATGCTACTCCAAGGTCACTAAAAATAGTACCATTTGAAGAGGCTTTGGGCTCTGTTTTGGCAGAAAATATAACTGCTTCTCACAACCTTCCTCCTTATGATAACTCGGCAATGGATGGCTATGCCGTCAAGGTTAAGGATACTCTAAAAGAGGTAAAGGTAGAGCATACTATATTTGCAGGCGATGACTCTAAAGATGTACTAAAGGGCGGATTTGCAATCAAAATAATGACGGGGGCAAAAATCCCCCATGGCTGCGAAGCGATTGTTCCCATAGAAGATGTTACGCTCACAAATAACGGGGTCAAGCTTCCAAACAACATAAAGCCATCAAGACACATTCGTTTGTGCGGTGAGGATATCAAAAGCGGAGAAACTATCTTAAAAAAAGGGCAGAGGCTCTACGCCCACCATATTACTCTTTTGGCGTCTCAGGGTATAAGCCACGTAAAAGTTTACAAAAAACCAAAAGTGGCTATTTTTGCCTCGGGAAATGAGCTGAAGATGCACTTTGAGAGTGTTGAGTCTTACCAGCTCTACAACACAAACTCTCCCACATTTTTTGCAAGAGCACTGGAGCTCGGATGCGAAGTTGATTTTATAGGCACGGCAGGCGATTCGCTTGAAGATATACAAAAGCACATCAAAAGCGCGCTTGAGAGCGATTTAGTAATAACATCGGGTGGAGTTAGCGTTGGCGATGCGGACTTTACAAAAGAGGCGTTTGGAGCATTCGGTTATGAGATATTTTTTGATAAAATCGAGATTAAACCCGGCAAACCGACAACATTTGGGCGCATAAAAGATACTTTGGTGCTCAATCTTCCAGGAAATCCGCTTGCAGCAGCACTCAATTTTGAGCTATTTGCTCAAAGTATCATATTGGCTCTTAGCGGTGACGCGGCAAAATATATTGCACCCATTGAGACAACGGCAGCAGCGGAGTGCATCATAAAAGGTGGCAGAAGAACGCTTATTCCCGGATATTTTGACGGCGCTGAGTTTACGCCCTACGATAAGTTTTCACCGGGTATGATAACCCCTCTCTCGCTCTCTAACGCATATATCATAGTAGATGAGAAGTGTGAGGTTATCAAAAAAGGTAGTAGAGTAAAAGTGATCTCCACAAGATTTAGCTTCAACTCAAAAGAGCAAAAAAGCCTCTCGTGCAGCTAAACGCTCTTGGGGTTTAAAAAACTCTCACTATTTTTTATCTTCTCAAAAAGTCTTGAGTCCTGCCAGCTATTTTGAATCTCTTGACTAAAATGAATTTCATTCAAATCAATCTCTCCCATATTTTTAGAGTAAGCATCCTCTCTAAAAGCCTGTGCATAGCCGGTTGCCGTCTCATGAACGATAATGCTGTGGAGTTTTACCTCCCTCTCTCCGTTGATGGTAGTGGTGAGGGTCAAAAGCTTGTCAATAAGCACAAAAATAACACGGCTAAACTGCTCTGCAGATGGGGAAACGGGAAGAAGCGCCCATCTTGATGAGTGTGCTTGCATATCGGCTATATATTGCTCCTCATCACCGCTCCAGATGGCAATAGAGTGGTCAAAACACTCAATAATATCTTTCATATTTTGCTTCATTAGCCCAAAATCATAAACCATCTGACCGTTATCCAAAAAGTTTGATTCAAACAGAAGCTCAACTCTGTAGGAGTGCCCATGCAGAGAACTTCTGCACTTCACGCTAGAGCAGCCGCGAACAATATGAGCATTTTCAAATTTAAAAAGTTTTCTTATTATCATCTCTTAGACACCTCTGTTTTGATCCCAAATTCGTATGTGAAGTCTATCACTAAAATTGTACCCTTTTGATTTACAAAACTCTATAAGCGGCTCTGTATTTGCCTCGACTTCCTCTTTTGTTCCGCCAAGAGGCATGCAATAGATGTCGCAATCCGGTGCATGCAAGCTTATCTCCAAAATCTCCTCTTCAAGCCCTAAATCTATAGAGTTTGCATCTATGGAAAATTTGAAAAAAGCCCCTTTTGCATTTGTGGCAATAGCGTTTATAATATTACCTCTGACTCTTTTACTAAAGGGTTCGTTTGAGTTTGAGAGCTTTACGGATAAAGCAAAAATGCACTCTTTATAGATTGGATAACGCTCAAAATCAACACTTAAAGAGCCGTTTGTCTCAAAGGTAATTCTGTGTCCATCCGCATGAAGAGCCTCTAAAAACTCCACAAATATTGCCTCATTTGCGTAGATGAGCGGCTCTCCGCCAGTCAGTACTATATCTACTTTTTTTGGCAGATCATACAGGTTGAGTATATTTAAAAGTTCTTTAGCATTGTTAACGGGTACCCAGTTTTGCAAAAAATGCTCCCTGTTTACCGCATAGACAGTGTCACATCCCAGAACTTTTGCGCCACCCGGTGCGCTCTCGATGCAGCCAAATCCTTCGCACTTCATGTTGCACCCGCCAAAGCGAAAAAAGAGTGATGGCGTGCCCGTGTAGCGCCCCTCTCCCTGAATACTATAAAAATGTTCTACTAAATATACCATCAACCGCCCGTTTCATAAAAAGCGCGGGTAGAGACTTCGCCATCCTCTCCACCCCAGCGGTTCTTCTCCGGCTTGTTCTTGACAACTTCTCTAAGCACTTCTGCCGCAGCTACTACATCTCCGGCTTTTATCGCTTTACCTATACTTAGTGCTTCATCGAAGTAGAGACACGGAATAAGCTGCCCCTCTGCAGTTAGACGGATACGGTTGCACTGCTTGCAAAAATCATCCTCATATGGTTCAATAATCCCAAATCTATAGCCGTCTTTCATACGGTAATAGTGCGATGGCGATGCACCGTCAAAGCCCTCATCTTCGAACTCATAATGCTCTCTTAGGGCTGCCAAAAGTTCATCGGATTTCAGACCGCTTATATCTTTAGAGGCAAAACTGTTCTCCATGTACTCTATGAAACGAACACTCATGTCTCTCTCTTTGCAGTACTCAAGCACATCGACTATCTCATCAGCGTTCATGTTTTTCATCGGCACCATATTGACTTTTACTTTTAATCCAACAGCAAGTGCTTCGTTTACACCCTCTAAAACATTTGCTAAAACATCTTTGCCTGCTATCTTTTGCGCTACTTCTGGCTTTAGCGTGTCAATGCTTACATTTAGGCGTTTTAGCCCTGCATCTTTTAGCTTTTGAGCGGTAGATTTTAAGAGATAGGCGTTTGTAGTCATTGCCAAATCAATCTCGGGAGCGTAGTCGTAGATCATCTTTATAAATTTATCCAAATCTTCACGCAAGAGAGGCTCTCCACCGGTTATGCGGATCTTATTTATCCCCTCATCTATCGCCACTTTTACAAACAAAAAGAGCTCTTCAAAGGTAAGCAGATTCTCTTTTGGCACCCACGAAAAGGGCTTTTCCGGCATGCAGTACTGACATCTGAAATTACATCGCTCTGTTACGGAGATACGAAGATAATCTACTACTCTCTGATAGCTATCTATTAGCATAATAATTCCTAAAGTGTTTTATATGTTTGTATTATATCTTTTGGAGGTAAAAAGTAGGTTAAATATTTTTTAGGTTGTAAAATAGAGGGGTGTTTCAAGCCACATGGAGAGTGGCTTGAGAGCTAGAAACTATTTGCTAGCAAATTTGTAATCTAACATTACCCAGAATTTTGTAGTGTCACTTGCTTGAGCAGCATTATTTCCTTCTGCTACAGTATCACCTGCGCTATAATCAGCAACTTTTAGCATACCAGTAAGACCGTTCATACCTGGAATAGCTCTTGTATAAACAGCATCTATCTCTGTACCATAGTCAATACTGCCTACATCACTTTGAAAATCATGATAAACTACTTGAAGCTTACCAAATTCTTTTGATGCATATCCAACATAAGCACTCATATCTTCAATACCTTGTGTCGGCGTAGCCAAGAATATATCCGCCCAGCCGTTAAATGCATGTCCAGTTGCTAAAGGAGTAGCAAATGCTTTTTCTTTACCAGCACCATCACTGTCACCGCTTAACACTTCATAACCAAGACCAGCAAGTATGCCTGATACATTTGCACCAAGTTCAAAGTTCATATAATCAGCATCTACATCGCTACTCGCTCCACTAAAACCAGAATTTTCCATAGAAGCATCAGTTTGTGTTGCGTACTCTGCACGGTAGTTCAGTTTAACGCCATCTGCAACAGCTACATTACCCGTAAGTGCTAAGCCGTAGGTATCGCTACCAGTTTTGTGTCCTGCAGTGCCTTCTCCGATCATATATGCGTATGCTGTAGCTTTAAGCTCAGGCATAACCTTATATGATACGTTTACAAGAGCTGTTCTTGTATCAGTAGCCGCATTTACTTCATCTGCTTTTACTCCATTAACCTGAGTTATATAAGAAGCAAATACGCTTAGGTTCTCAATGCTGTTACAAGTCAATGTATAAGCATCGAATGTCTGGAACATCTGTCTCCAGCCTACTGCTCCTACAAATCTCTGGTTATCAAGATTGATCATCTGACGACCGATTCTAAGAGTCGGTTTGCCAAGCTTGATATCTACGTAAGCCTGTGTAAGACGAGTCTGCTCAGGATCAACAACAGTTGCATGCGTTGTCTCTCCATTATCTGTGCTATTGTAATTGTCATTTAGTGCACGAACATCAGTCATCTCAGCATAAGCAGAAAGCCAGTCAGTACCAAGAAGATCAGCGCTAACACCGATTGTCAAACGATTAGTGAAGGCGTTTGCATTACTTTGCTTCGTTGTTGTTGTAGGAATCACAGCATCAGTATCCACCATCTCATAACGAGCTCTTATTTCACCTTTAGCCTTAATATTGCTTAAGATGTCCACCCCTTCAGCTTGCGCAGAAACCGAACCTATCCCCATTATCATGACCGCAGCCATTGACATTTTTACCATTTTTCTCATTTATTCTCTCCTGTTTTGTCTCTTTAATCACCCATATTATAGAAGTGATACATAAGTGATAATTTTATCATTTATGTATCACTTCTCATTATGAAATGTATTAGGACGTCACATATTCTACATCCCTAAATTTTAAATTTGGTTTAAATTCTCTGATTTAGCAGTTATTTGTTTACATATTGTTATTAATTATACAATTTAAGCCATATTTTATATACCGGAGAGTTTTAAAAGCTTTGATATCTGTTATAATTTCACTATGAGATTTAGAAAACTTAAAAAAAATAGAAATATTACAGACAAAAAAGAGACTCAAAAATTAACTTACGCTCCATATAGCTACAGAGTCAAAGCTTTTATAACAGACCTCTTTATGATATATGCTCCCATCCTCTATATAGTCACATATATAGTGCTTGATGGCAAAGATGAGTTTCAATCCTCACAGCTAGGACCTTTAATAGGGGTAACGCTCTATGGTATTATATATGCGGTTTTGCTCAGTAAGTTTGGGCAAACACCAGGAAAAAAAGCGTATGAGATGAGAGTAGTTGATGATAGAAGCGGCAAAAATATATCATTTTTTAGAGCAATAGTTAGATTTGTTGCTTTTCTTTTTACGGCTACGACACTTTTAGGACTTTTCGTACCATTTTATAGAAGAGACAAAAAAGCGCTTCATGATCTTATTTGTAAAACAATTGTGGTTGTTGAGAAGAAGTAAGGATTTAAGTTTAGATGAGGATGAAAACTCTTCTCTACGCTAGAGAAGAGTTTTCTTTTTGAGAAAGAGTTAGTGTAACTCTTTCCAAACTGATCTTTTCCACAAGAATGCAAAGATTGCAAATATAAGAATGTACCACATTACGTTCATACCCACAGATGCTCTTTCATCTCTTTTTGTATCACCTGAATCTGCCATATGCTCAATTACTTTATGAGCAGTATCTGCAGTAACACCCACTCTAGGCATTGCAGTTCCTTCAAGGTGTGCTTGAGGATTTTCAATAAAAGTGCTCAAGAAGTGCTCATTACGAGAACGGATGTACATTGAGAGATCCGGAGGGAGTTTGCCCATGTATTTAGTTAGTGACTCCTGATACTCCAACACTTGAATGTCAAATGCCAATGAATCTTTCTCAAACTTAAATGAAGGTTTTTCACCAATTTGCGTCCAGTTTTCATATCTCATCTCATGACATCTGCCGCAAGCATTTTCATATGCCATTTTTGGTGTTAACTGCTCTTTAGTTACCGCAATTGATTGTAGATAAGCAACCATATCTGCGACTTCTTGATCAATGTCTCCGCCAGCTCCGTAAAACGCAACCATTGGGTGCATCTGACCTTTAGCCGCATCAAACTTATGCTCAACTTTAAGTGCATGTGCAGGGTTTTTAATAAGATCTGCTAAAAACTTAGCGTCATATACAACACCCGCCTCGCTTAAATCAGGTGGATTAACACCATAAGCTCCGGCAGCAGTTACAGGGTCCATACCCGCAGGTACTCCCTCTTTTGTAATTGAGTGACAGCCTGTACAGCCGCCAGCTCCCATAGTTAACTCTTTACCGTTTGCAACATTACCTGTTTTTGAAATCGGTGCCAAATCAGCATAAGCAAAATTTTCGCTCTCTACATGTTTGTGCATAACACTGTGTGCATATGGCTCAACTAACCAGTAAGTTAGGAGAGTAAAAGCAACAACAACAACCAGAATTAAAGGTTCTTTATTTTTCATCCTATTCTCCTTATACTTTTTTTTCATTCATAGTTATAAATGGAAGCGCTATCCATAAAACTATAAACGCTAGCGCTGCAACTAAACCGATTGTGCTAAATATACCCTCTGGAGGCAATTTACCCATAGCAGTAAGCACTATCATGTCAATCAACAATAACCAGAACCAAACACTGAAAGCTCCACGACGACTTGCAGGAACTGCATTTGGACTTCTGTCTAACCATGGAAGAAGAACAAAGATTACCTGTGCAAAACCGAATGCTATTAGTCCGATGTTTACAGAGAACGGACGTAAAATCTCATAAGACCACAAGAAGTACCACTCAGGGTAGATGTGTGCAGGAGTTTTAAGCATATCTGCAGGGTCAAAGTTTACAGGGTCAAGTGCAAAACTATAGTTGTAAAATACAAGATAGAAGAAGAATATTAAAAATATACCGACAACCATCATGTCTTTACTCATAAAGTCATTAGCAAAACGCATAACTTTTGAACCGGCTTTGTCGCCTGCTAAATATTTTTTGCTCTCAGCATCAAAATCAATCTCTTCACCGTCTTGGTTGTTAACGTGAGGAATACGAAGAGCTGCAAAGTGAAGCCCGATAAGTCCCATGATAGCCAATGGTAAAAGAAGAACGTGCAACATAAAGAAACGAGACAAGAATGCTTGAGCAGGAACATAATCCCCACGAATCCACTCAACTAGACCGTCCATATGCAATCCGCCAAGACTAAAGATGTTAGTAATAACCATACCAGCCCAGTAGCTCATTTGTCCCCATGGAAGCATATATCCGCTAAACGCTTCAGCAGAAAAAGTAACAAAAAGAAGCATACCAGAGATCCAAATCATCTCACGGCCCTTTTTATATGAACCATAATAGATACCCGTAAACATGTGAATATAGATAACCAAGAAAACAACAGATGCAGCTACACCGTGAATATTTCTCCATAACCATCCAAAATCGACCTCTCTCATGATAGTGTAGTTTACACTGTCAAATGCCAAATCAACATGTGGCTGATAGTACATTAAAAGGAAAATTCCTGAAACTAAAAGTAATGCAAATGTAATTGCCAAAACCATACCCATTGCCCATAAAAAGTTAATATTTTTCGGTATCCAATACTCAGATGCCATAACTTTTTCAACTTTTTCAACTGCTAAACGCTGGTTTAACCAATCTTTAACACTTGTTGCTTTTGTAAAATGTGCCATATCTCATCCCCCTCCTTAAAGCGTTATTCCGCTATCTTTCATAGCTTGAAATTCCGGACCTACTTCGCCTAGAATCATATTGTTACCTTCAATTTTAAATGGAGGAATATCAAATGCACGTGGTGGTGGAACTTTTGTTACTTCACCCGCCCAGTTAAACATACCGCCATGACAAGCACATAAAAATGACTTCTCTGTAGCACTGTAACTTGGAATACAACCTAAGTGCGTACATAAACCGATAGCAATCATAAACTCAGAGCCTCCGACTATAACACTTCTTGCTTTTTGACTCTCTGTCTGGCTAGCAATCATCTCAGCTGTTTTTTTCAAAACAAAGATTGGCTTTCCCCTCCATTTTTCTGTTATTAGTTCACCCTCTGGATATATTGTCATGTCCAGAGTAGTAAAACCGGCAGCTTTGACGCTTGGAAGCGGATCCCAAGACTTTTTCATTGCAACCAATGAACCAACGGCACCAACACCTGCCACGGCGCCAAATGCTTTACCCATAAAACCTCTACGGCTACTGTTATGCATCTCTAAGCTCTCTTTCGTATAAAATTAAAGCCTGATTATATACTAAAATAGTTTTAAGTAATTATAAATTTAAGTTTTCTTTTATAAATTCTTGTAATTTATTACTATTGTGTTCCACATTGTAATACTCCCGTGTTTCAAGGGTTTTCAATGTTGTCAAAAGTTGACATTTTTCATAGTTTTTGATGATAGGAATGTTCATTTTCTTAAACAATTCTTGGAAATCGGTAGTGTAATCTTCTCTTTGAATATATATCGGTTTACCGCCTGAAGCCAAATTTTCTAAAACGGCTTGCGGGGATGCAGTAATGAGAATTTCTGATTTTTGAATAACATCGTCATAATCTTCAAACTCATGATGATTTTTAAATATCTTTTTTAAAGAATCCTCATAATCCAAAAAGTAGTAAAAACCAAGCAGCAAATCGGGATTTAAATCTTCGATAAAAGATATATTTTTCTCCAAATCCTTTTCATAATCATCATCACCGAAAAAATATGAGAGCTTTATTGTCTTTTCCTGCTGCTTGAAATATTTATCATCTACAACAACAGCATTGCAAATACCGTTGCCGCTTAAATAAGGAGAGACTAAAAATTCCCTCTCTTCCTTTTTATCATTTGTATCATCACTTATGCGGATAAAAGCGGAGAAAAATTTTCTCATATCATCAAGCATTATAGGATTTGCTTCTTCGGAATCAAATATCAGTTTGTCGCCATGTTTCGCGATTTGGGGAATATTTCTGACCACATCTACCCCAACCGCTTTATCTACTCCAAAGTGTCTCGCCTCATTTGCGATGCGGAAATCCGAACAAAGAAGCGTAATATCTACATCTCCCAAAGAGCGGATAATGGTACATGCGCGTCTAAATCTATCAAGACCGATTCGGTGTCCGGTGTGTACATAATAATATGTATTCATTATATCCCCTGAGTTTGTTTTGTGTCTCTTACTAAATTTTTCTTATTTACTTCTGTTTCTTATGTCAATTCTTATGTAGATATGCAAAATCTCTATCGCAGCAGGCGTTATACCCGAAATCTGCGAAGCCGCTTGAAGTGTCGGCGGATTGAAAGCCTCTAGCTTTTCAACTATCTCTTTGCTTAAACCGCTAATACTTCTAAAATCAAAACTCGGCGGAATCTCAATTTTTAGGTACTTTTTCATCTTCTGTATCTCTTCGCTCTGTTTTTGAACATAACGGGAGTATTTTCCCTCTACCAAAATCTCTTCTAGTATATATGGCGCATGTTCGGCTAATTCCGGAACCAGTTTTATCATCTTCTGTACATCAAAACTCTTTCTTGCGATAAGCTGCTGAGCGGTAATAGTATCTTTTATCTTCTCTTCACCCATAGACTCCAAAAACTCTATAAACTCTTTGTTTGGCGTGAAAACAGTCTCGTTTAAAAGCCTTAATCCCTCTTGTATCTGAAAGTTTTTTGATTCTACTTTTGCATAAACATCATCGTCAATCAGTCCAAGAGCGTGTCCGTAGCGGCTTAGTCTTGTATCGGCTGATTCTTCACGCAGAAGCAGTCTGTACTCGGCGCGCGATGTAAACATGCGGTAAGGCTCTTTTGTTCCTTTTGTAACCAAATCATCTATAAGAACGCCGATGTAAGCCTCATCACGGCGCAGAACTAAAGGCTCTTTGCCTTGCAGGCTTAAAGTTGCGTTTATCCCCGCCATAAGACCTTGAGCGGCTGCCTCTTCATACCCCGTTGTTCCGTTTATCTGCCCTGCAAGATAGAGACCTTTTATCTTTTTTGTCTCAAGCGAGTGTTTCAGCTCTCTTGGGTCTACAAAATCATACTCTATCGCATAACCGTAGCGCACGATTTTTGCATTTTCCATCCCTTTTACGGAGTGAATCATCTGCTGCTGTACATCGGGCGGAAGCGATGTGCTCATGCCGTTTATGTAGCACTCGGTATTTTCCATGGTTTGAGGTTCTATAAAGAGGTGGTGCCTCTCTTTGTCTCTAAAGCGGTTGATTTTGTCTTCTATACTTGGACAATATCTCGGTCCCGTCCCCTCGATCTGACCCGTAAAAAGCGGCGCACGATAAAAATTGCTCTCTATGATGTTATGCGTAGTCTCATTTGTGTAGGCGATGAAGCACGGAATCTGCTTCTTTGTTTTTCTGAACTCTTCACGGTTGGTTCTGAAACTAAAAGGGCTTGGAATCTCATCACCGTCTTGTTTCTCCATAACAGAGAAGTCGATAGATGAAGCATCAACTCTTGCACATGTTCCGGTTTTTAGCCTTCCCATCTCAAGACCGCAAGCTTTGAGTGAGTGACTCAGCCCTATGCTTGTTTGTTCGCCAAAACGTCCGCCCTCTTGCTTTATCTCGCCTACATGTATAACGCCTCGCAAAAAAGTTCCGCTTGTTATGACTACTTTTTTAGCCATATACTCATTTAAAAGGTTTGTTTTAACACCCTTTACCTCGCCATCTTCGACAATAAGCGATTCTACCATCTCTTGAACTAGTTCAAGGTTTGGCGTGGTTAAAATTTTATTTCTCGCAATCACGCGGTATCTGTCCATATCTATCTGCGCACGGCTTCCGCGAACGGCTGGACCTTTTGTCTGGTTGAGTATGCGAAACTGTATCCCTGCCTCATCGGTTATAAGCCCCATCTCTCCGCCGAGCGCATCTATTTCACGGACTAAATGTCCTTTTGCCAAACCGCCTATTGCAGGATTACAACTCGTCGCACCAACATTTTCGGCAAGCATTGAAACAAGCAGGGTCTTTGCTCCCATTCTTGCACACGAGAGGGATGCTTCAACCCCCGCATGTCCGCCGCCGACTACTATTACGTCATATTTCATATATATTCCAATTATTATCTTTAGCCGAATTTTATCATTTTTGAGTATCATTTGCGTAATATTCTAAATAATGGTTTAAGCCGATGATAAAAAAAGCACATAACGCATACAATACTCAAGATTTTAAAACTGCTTTTGAGCTCTATACACAGCTCTCAAATGAAGATAATGCCGATGCAATGACATCTTTGGGCTACATGTACCAAAATGCTCAAGATTGCCAAAAGGACGATGAAAAAGCACTGGAGCTTTACGAGAGAGCAGCGGAGCTAAAACAGCCATATGCTCTTTTTAATCTGGCACTTCTCTACATGAACGGTATTGGCGGCGTGGAGCATGACCAGTTTAAGGCGCATGAGCTCTACATGGAGGCGGCTACTAGAGAGGTTCCGCAGGCGATGTATGAGGTGGCACTTATGTTAGAGCGCGGACTTGGATGTTTGCAAAATTTCTCAGAGGCTGCTTTTTGGTACGAAGAGGGAGCAAAGCGCGGGCACTTAGAATCTTTTAACAACCTCGGCGTTTTGTACAAAGACGGGCATGGCGTTGAGATGAATGAGACGAGAAGTTTCATCTGCTTTAAAAAGGCGGCTGATGGCGGTTTGGCAGAAGGACTTTACAATCTGGGCATGCTCTACGACCAAGGATTCGGATGTGAACAAAATCACGACACAGCACTTGATTACTGCCGTAAAGCCGCATACAAAGGGCATGAAAAAGCAAAAGAGATTATCAAAGAGCTTCAAGAAGAGGGTAAGATTGTTTTTTGATTATGATATAATTTTACAAAAAAGGAGTTTCTGTTATGCATATTGCCATAGATGTGAATGATGCTTCAGTCGCCCATAAGATTTTGGATTTTTTAAAAAACTTCAATCAAGAGATAGATATAAGAACCTCTAAAGATGATGCAGATTTCATAAAAAATAGAGACTCATTACACAAAATCTATAAAGAAGTAACTGCACCTAATTATAACCTTCAAAAACTTGATGATACTTTTTGGGATGATATGGACAACGTAATCAAAAATGCTTGATAAAATGGGAAAAGAGATAAGAGATGTTCACAGGATTAATACGCGAAATAGCACATGTTAAGAGTTTGCGAGGAAGCACGCTTAGCATCCGCGCCAAACATAAAGCAAAAATCGGTGATTCAATCGCTATAAACGGGGCATGTCTTACCGTTATAAAAGTAGAGCATGACGGCTTTAGCGTCGAACTCTCCCCCGAGAGCCAAAAACTCTTAGCGATACAGAACTACAAAAACGAGGTTCACATAGAGCCTGCCATGATGATGGGCGATAGATTTGAGGGGCACATCGTTCAGGGACATGTAGATGCAATAGGCGAGATAAAAGAGATAAAAAACAGCGGCAACTCTTTTGATGTTTTTATAAAAGTCGAGAAAAAATTCATCCCCTACATCATCCCTAAAGGTTCCATAACAGTTGATGGCATAAGCTTAACAGTCAACGAGGTGTTTGCCGACAGTTTTAGGCTTACCATAATACCGCACACTATGAAAGAGACGCTTTTCAAAAACTACTCCATTGGCTCACATGTAAACATCGAGACGGACATGTTTGCTAGATATGTGGAGCATATTATCTCTCACAAAAAAAACACTCTTTCATGGGATGATATCGACTCCATATCAGCTAGATATTGATGAAATATAAAGCACTTAAAGATTACTTTGGGCATAACAGCTTTCGGGAGTTTC
>NZ_JACUTS010000100.1 GCF_014859695.1 Sulfurimonas sp.
GTCAATCTGCAGCATATTTTGGAAACTTTGGTTGAGCGTTACGGGTTTAAAGAGTTGGGGAGTAAAGTGGACATCAGATGTTTTTTGATAAATCCGACTATTAGCTCATGTTTGAAGTTTCTTAGAAAAACGCCTTGGGCGAGAGCTAAAGTTGAAGAGCTGTATTTAAAGAGCATAAAGCAAGGCGAAAAATAATAAATGGAGATACCGTGTTTATAAATAACCTAGCTTACGAGGCGAGTGCGGGAAGCGGTAAGACTTTTATGCTTGTCGTGCGTTATTTGAGTCTGCTTTTTAAGGGCGCTGAACCCTCAAAGATACTTGCTCTTACATTTACCAACAAAGCGGCAAACGAGATGCAGGAGAGGATTGTTCAAACACTCGAGGAGCTACAGAGCAGGGATGAACTTTATGAGATAGCCAAGGTTACGGAGCTCTCGCCAGAGTATCTGCTTGCCAATCGCAAAAGGGTTTTAGAGGAGTTTTTAAACGTACATACGAAAATCATGACTATTGACAGCTTCTTTACGAAGATTCTTAGAAAGTTCTCTCTTTATGCCTCTTTGATGCCTGATTTCTCAACATTCAGTTCACAACATGAGCTAAAACTCCTTATGCGATTTTTAAAAGAGGTAAGTGTGGCGGGCAAAAAAGAGACGCTTATCACGCTCTCTCTTGCTTCAAACAAAAGACTTACAAATATATTTGAGCTGTTGGATGAGTTTTATATTAAGTTCCAAGAGTTAAAGCATATAGAGTTTAAAAAGCAGGATTATAGCAAGTTTGAAAACAGGGCGATGGAGAGTCTGGATGAGCTTAGAAAAATAATCTCCTCATGCAAAGATGCTTCAAGCACTGCCATAAAATCCGTTGAAGCGCAAAACTTTGAGGAGCTGAGCGCAAAGGCTTGGATAGGCAGGGAAACGCTGGAGTACAGTACTTTTAAGAAGTGTTTTACTCCCGAAATGGACAGACATCTTCACAGCATTCAAGAGGACATAAGAGAGCAAAACAGAGCAAAAGAGCAGAACTTCTTTTTTGCTATAAAAGAGCTTGTCGACATCTATGCAAAGAGTAAAAAAGCGCTCTACATGGACGATGGAGAGCTCAGCTTTAGCGATGTAACCTATCTTGTTTATGAGATACTCAATCTTCTAGAAGATAGTGAATTTCTCTATTTTAGACTCGATGCGCAGATAGAACATATGCTGCTCGATGAGTTTCAAGACACAAGCATTTTGCAGTACGCTATTTTGAAGCCGCTTATCAATGAGATAACCTCCGGCAAGGGCATTTTTGAGAATGGAAGCTTCTTTTTTGTGGGTGATGTGAAGCAGTCCATCTACCGGTTTCGCGGCGGGGTAAGCGCTCTTTTTGACGTTGTAAGAGAGCAGAACAACACTCATGTAGAGAAGCTTTTGACAAACTACCGTTCGCAAAGAGAGGTTGTTTCGTTTGTTAACAGAGTTTTTGAGCAAAGAATAAAAAACTACACGCCGCAACTTGTTAGAGATGGGGCTGATGGCGGTTACGTAGAGGTTGTACAAAATGACGAACTGCTTCAAGAGGTTGTCGTACAGGTAAAGAGACTTCTTGACATGGGAGCCGATAGCAATGAGATAGCTATTCTTTGCGCAACAAATGGTAACGGGCAAGAGATTGAGGCGGCGTTGCATGCGCAAAACATAGAGGTTGTGACGGAGACGACGACAAAGCTTATTAACCAAAATGGCGTTAAAGCAATTTTGGAGTACCTAAAGTACCAATATTTTGGCGAAGAGATATACAAAGAGAACTTTTATGCGCTTATCTCGCAGGAAGTGCGCTCCATAAAGAGAGTAGATTTCAACAAAAGCACTATCTTGGATGTCGTCAAAGGGGCAATAGAGGAGTTTGGGCTTTTTGAGAGTGACTTTAATCTTCTAAGATTTTTAAGTGCAATAGCACTCTACAGCGATATAGAAGCGCTTCTTTTTGAGTATGAGAGGATGGACATGAGCGCGGCAGCTTCCGAGCTAAGCGGTGTGAGAGTACTTACCGTTCATAAGTCAAAAGGGTTGGAGTATGAGCATGTCATAGTAATGGACAGGCTCAAAAAAGCTCCACCCTCACGTGATGCCATTATTTACGAGTATGAGGGCATTTCGCTTAAAAATATCTACCTGCGCATAAAAGGCAGAGATGCGGTGGATGCCGAGTATGCAGAGGCTCTTTTAAAAGAGAAGACTCTTGTGCTTGAAGATAGCCTCAATGCCTTGTATGTGGCTTTTACAAGAGCAAGAGAGAATCTGTTTATAGTCTTAAAATCAAAAGATTCTATGTTTGATATTTTGGAGCTTCAAGAGCAGGTTTTCGGCACTTTGAGATGTAAAAAACAGGAGCAGCCAGAGGAGAAAAAAGAAGCTGTATCTCTGGGGTATAGAGAGCTTTACTACGGAACTCAGAGCGATATTTTGGCTGTTGAAAAGAGTCAGGACGATGATCTTAAATCAATCAATTTCGGAATAGCTCTCCACTATATGCTTGAGATGCTCTCAGAGTTTGATGAGAGAACTATTCTTGATGCAAAAGCGATGATGATAAACAAGTACGGCGATATATTGGACGATGAAGAGATAGAAGATATGCAGCACAGAGTAGAGATGCTTCTTCAAAACAGTGAGTTTATCTCTTTGGTAGATGGGGAGTGTTATAGAGAAAAGGCGATAAGATACAAAAAAAATCTTAAATATATAGACTTGCTAGTAAGAAGCAACTCCCTCAAAGAGAGCCTTTTCCCAAGCTGGATTATCATTGATTATAAGAGTTCTCTTTCTCATCATAAAGAGCATGTCTCGCAAGTCGGCTCTTATGTAAGAGCTATAAAAGAGATAACCGCAGAAGATGCAGCCGGGTATATCTGTTATCTTCTAAGTGATGGCATTAAGATTAGTAAGGTCTAGAAAACTTCTACTCTGTTTCTGCCTAATTTTTTAGCGTTGTAGAGTGCTTCATCAGCCTCCGAGAAAAGCGTTGCAAAGTTTTCATGCTCTTTGCGCAGACTGCTGATGCCAATACTCGCAGTTACGTTTATTACCTCTCCCTCAAACTCTACAGGTCTACTTTCAACTGTTTCTCTTACGGTTTCTGCGATATTTGATGATGTGTGAAGATCTGTCTCTGGCAGAATGATTACAATCTCTTCCCCGCCGTAACGCCCTATAAAGTCCGTCTCTCTTTGACACTCTTTAATCGCAGCACTCACTTCTCTTAGTACTTCATCCCCGGCCATATGACCGTATGTATCATTGATATATTTAAAATGATCAAGGTCAATAATCATAATAGAGAGCTCTTTATTGTAGCGCTTTGCCCTCTTAAATTCACTCTCCAAGCTCTCCTCTAAATGGCGTCTGTTCCAAAGACCGGTAAGAGAGTCGGTTTGACTTAGAAGCTCTATCTCTCTTGTACGCACTTTTACTAGATGCTCAAGGCGCTCTTTTTCACCTCGAGACTGCTCAAGTGCCGAGAAGTAGATAAGTCTTGAGGTAAAGAGTGCAAATAAAAGAGCAATGGCGGCAGTTACCGTAGCCGTTGTAAATAGTCTGTTTTCATGATTTAAAAAGGTCGTCGCATCAATAAGAAGCATCAGTTTCATCTTTTCATTCTTATCGTGTTCATGGGAGTCGATAATTGTTCGGTATCTTAACTTTCCCTCAATCTCTATCATGCTTGAGTCGGGAAGATTTCTGTTTTTAAGTTTTGTTGCAACCAGTCGGTTGTTGCTGCTTGCGTAGATATTTTCTTGCGGGTCTATGATTGAGACCTCTACAATATTTTTTGCAGACTCAATATAAGCATGTAAAAAGTCATTTATGTTTGTTTTTGTAAGTATCGCAAGAGAGTTCGTTATAGAGCCATCCATAGATTTTAGAAGGTTTTGAATGTCAACTTGTCTTCTAAGTATAGAGAAGTTGTCCTGAGAACCGTTTTGGAGATTGTACTCGGATATATCAACTGCTAAGTCAATTATGCCTACAAGCTTCTCATTGAGATATATCGGGTGGTAGATTGACATAACCTCTACAAAGTCGCGAATCTCGAAAGAGAATGTGTTTAATTTACGCTTCCCCCTTGTCGTTTCAAGAAAACTTTTAGATGATAAAACCTCTCCTATCTCCTCTTTAAACATTGAGTTTCTGATGGTGCCGTCGGGTCCAAGGTATCTAAACTCAAATATTTCAAGCCTGAAAGAGACATCGTCTACAAGTTTTTCAAGGCTTATAGTAGATTTTATATTATGAAACCGCTCTATAGCAGAGGAGACGGAACTCGCAACATTAAGAGAGTTATCGTGTAGCTGTCTGAGCAGGAGGTCTTTCTGTGTTTTGTAGTTGTAGTAAGATAGATAAGCTATACCTACAACTAACGAAAATAGTATTAAAGGAACTGTATATTTTTTAGCAAGTGAAATCATCAATGCCCCGTATTTGGATCGGCTTTTTTGTAGCTGTTATATGCTTTGTCAAGGTCATGGTAAGATCTATTCCAGCGACTCGTATGGCAGCTTGTACACATTTTTCTAACTATCTCGGGGTTGTCTCCTCCCGCTAGAAAGCCTCCTCCTGTAAACTTTTTGATTTCATTTCTACTCTTGTCTTTTGCCAGTGCTATATGCACGTTCCCCGGACCGTGACAACCTTCACACTGAACATTTGCAAGACGCGGAGTTTTTTCCATATCGACAAAACCGCTCGGCACTCCATGACCGGTAGAGTGGCACATGAGGCAGCGAGAGTTCTTCTCCTTCCCTAGTGCGACAAGACCTTCCATGGCATGGTCATGCGGATCTTTTTTTCTTCCAATAAAAAAGTTTCTGTGACAAAGTCGGCATTTTGAGTTGCCAACATAGTTATACTCCCTCGAGCTTATAGCATCACTATACGCTTTCTCTCCCATTGCCCTCTTGAGCGGAATCTCAGGCATGGGAGAGTTCAACTCCTCTATAACCCTTTGGTTTTCAGCCGCATCGACAGAGAGAGAAAAAAGTAGCAACAAAATAGCAAACAACCCCTTTTTAAGTACTAAACTCAACCCCATTTTTACTCTTTTGTTAATTTATTAAACATGATATAATCCCACATTTTTTTATTGTAGCATTTTAAATATTGAATATTTATAAAACC
>NZ_JACUTS010000003.1 GCF_014859695.1 Sulfurimonas sp.
CCGATATTTTATGTTGATTATATCACAAGACTTCTTGTAGTTCTCGAAAAACAAATTTTTTTGTAGCTTTGGGGGGGGGTTGTAGGGACATCTGTCCCTGCCACCAAAACGGACGCGTTCGTTTTAGTGCGTAACATCAGTAAAATAGCAAGATAGTTTAAAAAACGGGGACTCTTAAAGTTATTTTTAGCAAAAAAAAAATCATTAGAGAGTATAATTTTGTATAAAATATATTGTAGATAGTAGTGGCTTTATGCTAAAAGAGATTAATCCGCAGAGGGACGCGGAATATATATTTGTTAAGAGGGCAAATATGACGTTTAAAGATTTAGAGTTTATCTTAGAGTTAAATGGTGTGATGAGAGAAGATGTCGATTACATTTTGGATTTTGGAAAAAAAAACGGTATAGATGTAGAACAAATTGATGATGAACTCAACAAGATGGGGTATGAGAGAATAGTTGAGAGCGAACTTGAGAACTCTTGGGATGATGAAGATGATGAGTATGAACCTGTCGAGAAGTTTTCATATAGAAACAAATTTGTAGAGGATTACGACTAAAGAAAGAGGGTATCAGTAGCGTGCAGTTTGCTACTGATAAAAAGTTTAGTTTTTATTTTCTGTTTTAGCTTTTGGCTCAAAGAGAGTCCCAAGCGTGTGTTTCCCATCCAGAAGAAAAGATTTTGCAGCACTTAAATCAAACCCGTTGCACAAGAGCATTCTTTTTCCGCGTTTTATTAAAAAATCTGCAGCTTTGAGTTTTGTTACGATTCCGCCGGTTGCAAACTCATTATTTGCCGTCGATGTATCCGCAAGAGCCTCCTTTGGCAGTTCATTTACGATTTTATAAAGTTTGGCGTCTTTAAACTCTTGTGGATTTTTGTCATAATATCCGTCAATATCGCTTAAAATCACTAAAAGTTCGGCATTAGTCGCATAAGCTACATTTGCCGAGAGTTGGTCATTGTCTCCAAAGAGCTGTTCAGGGGTGGATGTAATATCGTTCTCATTTACTATTGGTAAAATATCATTTTCAAGATGCGCATCTATAATCTCTTGAAACATTTTAGTGCGCTTTCTTGAGTCAAAATCATCTTCTGTAAGAAGAATTTGCGCCGTGGTAATGTCATAAATATCAAATTTTCTTTTGTACGCACTCATCAAAATAGGCTGTCCTGCAGCGGCGAGAGCCTTTTTGCCAATCTGCTTTCTTTTGTCAAGTTTTAGTATGGAGTAACCTGCTGCAACTGCTCCTGATGTTACCAAGATGACGCTATATTTCTTCTTGAGCATTATGATAAGTGTGACGAGATTTAACATACGCTCTTTTGCGATTTCATTATTTTCTGTCAGAACGGCTGTACCGACTTTGATAACAACTCTTTTCATGTATTTTCCTTTGAATTACGCAACTCTTTTATTTTCAAGAGAGCTTTTGACCCCTATTGTAACAAGTTAAAGATTTAGTTTTTATTAGCTTTAGAGCTAAATAAGCAAAGTCCACAGATAGGTAAAAGTTAAATTTTTTAGACTTCTCCTTATATTAAATTATGATAGAATTACGCTCATATAATGATTGATAGGACTTTTTTATGCAAAACCAAACTTCTTTGGCAAAATTGAATGACAAGGTTTCAGCTATCGTCCAGCGGTACAATTCTCAAAAAGAGGAGAATGAGGTGCTAAGACTAGAGTTAGTAAAACTCAAAGCCGAGAGTGAAATAAAAAATCAAGAGATAACAAGATTGATAGAGCAGAATGCCCAAAAAGAGCTTGAAATAGAGGCTATAGTAGAAAAACTAGAAAGTATAATGGCTTAGAATTATGAGTAAAAAGCTTGGTTTAAATATAGGCGGGCGTCGTTTTGATGTTGATGTTGAAGAGGCTTTCGCTGTTTTCTTGCAGGAGCAGATGAGAAAAGATTTTAACGTAGAGGGCAACAATGATCTAAAGACTCTCATGCAGGCATATGTCCGTAAAACCCATGAACTCTTTCTACAAGAACAAAGAATAGAAGAAATAACAAAAAAATTGGAATTTTAAGACAAATTTATTATTGTATAAGTTAAGAGTGATATAATTTCGGTCTCTTTAATAGAGATGGTGTGCGCTCGTAGCTCAGCTGGATAGAGCACTGGTTTGCGGTACCAGCGGTCACACGTTCAAATCGTGTCGGGCGCACCATACTACAAAGAAAACTCCCCCTAAAATAAACACTTTCAATCAAAATTCACAAACTTCTAAGAACGATAATTCTATTCGACGCCAATTTAATTTTAAAGTGCAACGTTCATGAAATTCAATAAGCGGGTAAAGATAGAATGTTAACTGCAAAATGGAGAAATATAAAAAAGAGATTTAGCTATTGATCTCATTTTTTATAATCTGTGCAAGTTCACAACACTTCTCTATTTTTTGTTTGTAAGCTAGGGCATCATTTAAAAGTATGTTTACAAAAGCGCTTCCTACTATTACGCCATCGGCACCTTTTACTTTCTCTTTTGCAGTTTTTTCATTTACTCCAAACCCTACGTATACGGGTGTTTGCGTATGTTTTTTAATTGATGAGAGTATCGGCTGGAGATCTTCAGATGCGCCTGAGCCTGTTATTCCTGCGTACGCTACCATGTAGATGAATTTTTTGGACTCTTTTACAATCTTCTCTATTCTATCTTCGGTATCGGTCGGTGCGATAAAACTGATGTTTGAGATGCTGTTTGAGTCAAAAAGATCTTTGTAGATGAGAGTCTCTTCATACGGAAGGTCTGGGATTATTAGCCCGTTTACTCCTATCTTTTTGGCGAGCGGAATCAAACTCTTTAAGTCATGTTGGTAAAAGCTGTTAAAGTAACCCATCCAGAGTGTATCGACTTTTGGAGCTACAACTTCTGATATCTCTAAAAGATGTTTAAACTTAAAACCGAGCTCAAGAGCTTTGTGGTTTGCTTCCTCGATGGATGGACCATCAGCTACTGGGTCTGAGAAGGGAACTCCGAGTTCTATGGCATCTACGCCGCTCTCCCCTAGAGCCAGTGCTAAGTCAATACTGAAAGATTTTTCCGGGTAGCCGGATGTTATATATGCCACTAGTTTTTTCAACTGTTCTCCAAGTCTGGTAATTTAAGTAGAGAATATTTTATATGGCTCAATTCGTTGTCATGTTTGAGGTCGTCTCTCCAGATGGCAAACATATCGCTGATGCTTAGCAGCCAGTTTATAGTCTCTTCATTGACGCTCTTATGCTCGGTTCTTATGACTTCGAGCGTATCTTCAACAAAAGCTGCAAGTTTTGCCATTTGTGCGATTTTTAAATAGCCTGAAGCCGACTTGATATTGTGAAAGATGCGAAAAAGCTCATTTACGCTTCTCTCATACATATTTGGCTTGGAAAGGTCGATAATCAGACTCTCCATAAAGTCAACCATCATAGAGTAGTGGTCCAGAAACTCATCGACTATTTCATAATCAAAGTTGGAATCTAAATCACTTCTTACGCCCATAAAATATTTCTCCTATATGGTCAAAATTATAGCAATATTTAGTTAAAATACCTTTTATTATAAAGAAAGAGTATTTACATGACTAAGAAAATGACTATAACTTCTATCAAAAAAAGCAAAGGTGTATCCAAGCTGGTTATGATAACTGCTTACGATGCGCTTTTTGCGAGATTGCTGGAGCCTAGTTGTGACATAATTTTGGTTGGAGATAGCCTAAATATGAGCTTTGCAGGCAGAGCCGATACGCTAAGTGCGACTCTAGAGCAGATGATTTACCATACAAATGCCGTCGCACAGGGCGCTAAAAATAGTTTTTTGATCTGTGATATGCCTTTTGGAACATATACGAACTCCGAGGAAGCTCTGAAAAACTCCATAAAGGTGTTTCAAGAGACTCCTGTTGATGCCCTAAAAATAGAGGGCGGCGCAGATAAAGCGCACATTATTGCGCATCTTTGCTCAAACGGTATAGCTGTCTGTGGACACATCGGGTTACTCCCGCAAGCCGTTCGCTCAGAGGGCGGATACAAAGTAAAAGGCAAGAGCCAAGAGGAGCAGGAGCAGCTTATTAGAGATGCTAAAGCTCTAGAGAAGGCGGGCGTATTTTGTATGGTTATAGAGGGCGTAAAAGCCGATGTTGCGAAAGAGGTTGCAAAGAGTGTAAATGTGCCTGTTATCGGAATCGGTGCCGGAAGAGATGTAGATGGGCAGGTTCTTGTTTTTTCGGATATGCTTGGTCTCTTTGAGGAGTTTACTCCTAAATTTGTGAAGAAGTATATGGATGGAGCGGCATTGGTAAAAAGCGCTATAAGGAGCTACTCCGATGAGGTTAGAACTCTCAAGTTCCCTCAAGACATACACACCTACTAAGAGAGATTATGGAAAGATTGGTAGAGATAGAGAGATTTGACAACGAGGAGAGCTGCGAGATAACACTCCGTCCAAGTGCATGGAGTGAGTATATAGGGCAAGAGCAGATCAAAAAAAACCTCGGCGTGTTTATAGAGGCGAGTAAAATAAGGGGTGAAGCGCTTGACCACACCCTCTTTTTTGGACCTCCTGGGCTGGGTAAAACCACTTTAGCACTTATTATTGCAAACGAGATGAATGCAAATATTAAAGTGACTGCCGCTCCCATGATAGAAAAAAGCGGAGACTTAGCGGCAATCCTCACGAACCTAGAAGAGGGCGACATACTCTTTATAGACGAGATTCACCGCCTCTCGCCGGCTGTTGAAGAGATACTCTACTCCTCCATGGAAGATTTTCGCATCGACATTATTATAGGAAGCGGTCCTGCTGCGCAGACCGTAAAGATAGATCTGCCGCGTTTTACTCTTGTGGGTGCCACAACAAGAGCCGGAATGCTCTCCAGTCCTCTTAGAGACAGATTTGGTATGAACTTTAGAATGCAGTTCTACTCTGCTGATGAGCTTGCAAAAATTATCTCTCAAGCTTCTAGAAAGTTAAACAAAGAGATAGCGCATGAAGCGTGTGTTGAGATAGCAAAAAGAAGCCGTGGAACTCCCCGTATTGCGCTTAGACTTCTCCGCCGTGTAAGAGATTTTGCGGATGTGGCAAATGAGAAAGATATAGCACACTCAAGAACAAAATATGCACTCGAAGAGCTGGGCATAAATTCACATGGATTTGATGAGATGGATATAAAGCTCTTAAATCTTCTTGTGGGAGCAAACGGAAGAGCAATCGGGTTAAGTACGATTGCGGCAGCCCTCAGCGAAGACGAGGGGACTGTAGAGGATGTTTTAGAGCCCTACCTTATCGCCAACGGCTATTTGGAGAGAACTGCCAAAGGCAGAAGAGCGACCAGAAGTACTTATGAGATTTTAAACATCGAATTTCCATATCAGGAAGGGGGGGGTCTATTTTGAAGCCGCAATATTTTGTAGCCATACTATTTGCAACATCGCTTTACTGGATGTACATGCTCTATGCTCCGTTTTTGATGGGAATGATTATTGCGGCACTGCTGGCAATATCGACCTCAAATATTCAAAATTTTTTTGAAAAAGTGCTAAGGTCAAAGTTTTATGCCGCGCTCATCTCCAGTTTCTTATTGGCAGTTCTATTTTTTGTGCCGCTTGGATACTTTTTGGCAACACTTACTATAAAACTCAACAGCATGGACCCGATAGTTTTTAAAAATATAGAAATATTCATAAAAGAGTTTTTACAATCTCCACCTGAGTATCTCTCCTTTTTAAAGCCTTATACCGAAAGTTTTATGAAAGAGATAAACGTGAACTCTATAGCATCTTATATTATCTCTTTTACGGGAGATATAGGCTCTTTGAGTGCCGGATATCTTAAAAATTCATTTTTGGTAATAGTTTTTTACTTTTTTGCACAATATAACGGTGGATATGTGGTAGATTTTCTAAAGAGAGTTGTTCAGATGTCCGTTGATGAGACAACGCTTTTAGCAAGAGAGCTCTCATCCGTCATGAGTGTCGTCTTTTACTCAATCATCGCAAATGCTATGTTTCAGGGCATTTTATTTGGAGTTGCCATATCTTTCATGGGCTACAATGGGCTTTTGTTTGGAATCATGTATGGGTTTGCTTCATTAGTCCCTATAGTAGGCGGAGCTCTTATGTGGATTCCCTTCGCACTTTATGAGTTTTCTGCAGGAAATAGCTCAAATGCCATATTTATAGTGCTTTACTCTATTATTGTCATATCTGTAATAGCAGATACTTTTATTAAGCCTTTGGTTATAAAAGAGATTAATTTAAGGCTATTAAAAGAGGATGATGCAAAGATGAATGAGCTTATTATCTTTTTTGCCATCATTGCGGGACTTACAACTTTTGGATTCTGGGGAATGATTTTGGGTCCTGCAATTACTGCATTTTTCTTCACAATTATGAAGCTTTTTGAGGCTAGAACAAAAGAGTGTGAATCAAAAACACAATAAGTTAGCTTTTTTTGTATATCTCTGGGTAGTTGCTCTTAAATCTTCGGTGTATCCAAAACCAAAACTTCGGCTCATTGGTTATTAGCCTAGTGAGCCAATCTGCTTGCAGTTGTGTAGCCCTTAAGATGTCGGCTTGCTCATCTTCGCTCTTTTGTACCTCAATCTCATCAAAAAATCTCAGGGTATAGTTCTCTTCATCATCCGTTGTCATGACGACCGGAATAATTGCGGCATTATATTTTCTCGCAAGATAGGCGGGGGTTGATGTCTGATGAACAAGTTTGCCCATAAATTCAACCTCCAGACCATCCCTTCTGTTTATTGCCGTATCGATTAAGATACCGCTGGCGCCTCTGTTTTTAACAAGCTTTATAAGGGGTCTTACGACATTTGACTTTTCCAAAGAGCTGTTGGAGAATCTCTCCCGTGACTCCAATGTCCATCTTTGATAATCTTTGTTTTTCATTTTTTTGTATACGGCAGCAATAGGCTCTGCAAAAGCTCCTATTGAGGCTCCGCCAAGCTCCCAAGCACAGTAGTGAGACGTGACGTAGATAACTCCACGCCCCTCACTGTGTGCTTTTCGTACAGCTTCTATATTTTTGATTGTTACTATTTTGTCTAGATCCTCTTTGCGCATGTGCCTAATTTCCATGAGATGTAGAAAATTTAGCAGCAAGTTTTTAAAACTGTATTTGACAATCTTTTTCTTCTCTTCTTGCGTAAGTTTGTCGCCAAAAACAAAATCTAGATTGATAAAACCGATATTTCTGTATCTTGATGAGAGGAAGTATGCGATATTTGCCAACAAAACAAAAAAACTTTTTCTTATTTTTTTCGGCAGTAACATCAAGAGTTTTTCAAGCAGTAAAAAAAGTTTAAAACCCATTATTAAAAGAACCTCAATTTAATTTTAAAGGCAGATTATATCAAAATGTAACAATGCCTTTGGTATAATTGCGGCTATTTATAAATAACTGACCTTATGCGCTTTTCATAAAAGTGCGTAAAACATCTTGTAATTCTCGAAAAACGAAGTTTTTCGTAGCTTTAGGGGGTTGTAGGGACATCTGTCCCTGCCACTAGAACGGACGAGTTCGTTTTAGTGCGTAACATCAGTAAATAACATCAGTAAAAAGGGCGCGAAAAGTGGTTATAGCAGATATACAAAATTTTTCTGAAGGTCGCACCAAGGCAAGGGCCTATTTTTGTTATCTTTTTTCAAAAAATATTCAAAACAGACTCCCTTCGCTCTCCCTAGAGTTCATAATGCCTCGTCTTTTAAAGATAAAGGCAGATTTGCAAAATTGTGACGGCGTTTATCTTCTTGATAATCGCGGAATTCAGATCTCTCCCACTTTTGTAGCGGGTGGAGAGATTGAAGAAGATATTGGAAAAATCAGATCGGATCGCGCCTACTACTACAGAGCGGTAAAAGAGGGAAGATGTACGATAACCGATCCCTATCCCTCGCTTATAACGGGCAATCTGTGTGTTACGGCATCACAGCCGGTTTATGATGAGCATGGAGAGCTAAAGTATATAGCATGTTTGGATATGCCGCTAGATGAGGTTATTAAAATCTCAAGGTCAAGCAGGTTTGATAAATTTTTTACCTCTCTTTTTAAGTACTCATATGCAATTTTCTCTTTTGCACTTATTGCGGTTGCAATACTGCTCTTTTTGAAAGGCATACAGAGCTTTTTTGTCTATGAGATTTCGCCGAGCCATTTTAAAATCAAGGAGGTTTTTGAAGCGACAATCTTAATTACGCTTGCTCTTGCAATATTTGATTTGGCAAAAACCATCATAGAAGAGGAAATACTTGGTAGAAATAAAGAGAACAGTATCTCCGGTCCACACAAGACGATGGTTCGGTTTTTGGGGTCAATTATCATTGCCCTCTCTATTGAGGCGTTAATGCTTGTTTTTAAGTTTGCAATAACGGATCCTGAAAAGCTTATTTATGCCATGTATATCGTCGGAGGAGTCTCTATGCTTTTAATTACATTGGCGGTTTATATAAAATTTACAAAATTAAAGATTGATGAATGATAGGAATTGTTGACTATAACATGGGAAACTTGGCAAGTGTTCAAAACGCATTTGTCAAAATAGGCGCAAAGAGCGTTGTTGAGAGCAACCCGAAAAAATTTAAAGATTATGAGAAGCTTATTCTTCCGGGAGTCGGTGCATTTCCTGATGCGATGGAGCATCTTAGAGAGCGAAATATGATTGATGCCATAAGGGAGTTTGCTCAAAGCGGCAAGCCTATTCTTGGGATATGCCTTGGTATGCAGCTTCTTTTTGATAGTTCTGAAGAGTTTGGAAATCATGAGGGGTTGGGACTTATAAAGGGCAGGGTTGTAGCCTTTGACACATCTAAGTTTAGTGAGCCGCTCAAAGTTCCGCACATGGGCTGGAACAGGATGTTTACAAAAAAACATCCTCTTTTTGATGGCTTGGATGAAGAGCACTATCTCTATTTTGTTCACTCCTATCACGCGGTATGTGAAAAAGAAGAGGATGTCATAGGCAAGACCGTATACGGATATGAATTTGCATCTGCGGTTGCTTGCAAAAATGTTATGGGAATTCAGCCACACCCAGAAAAGAGCCATAGAAACGGGCTTAAAATATTAGAAAACTTTACAAGGCTATAACAGACACGCTATCGGAAGTAATTCCGCTAGCTACGTTAACACTAAGTTCTCTTCAGCAGAGGGCTCACGCCACTTGTGGCTTATAATTTAAGGATTTATTTACATGACTTTATACCCAGCTATTGATTTAAAAGACGGAAAAGCAGTAAGACTGACAAAGGGTCTTATGGAGAGTGCAAAAATATACTCTGATGAGCCTTGGATGCTTGTGAAAAAGTTTGAAGAGATGGGTGCTGAGTGGGTGCATTTGGTTGATTTAAACGGAGCATTTGCAGGAGAGCCGAAAAACTTAGAGCAGATTATAAAAATAAGACAAAACTGTGGTGTAAAGCTTGAGCTCGGCGGCGGAATTCGCGATGAAGCAACCATTATAAAAATGCTTGAGATCGGAATAGATAGAGTTATTTTAGGCTCAATCGCAGTTAAAAATCCTGAGTTTGTAAAAGAGATGGCTGCAAAATACCCTATAGCGGTTGGAATTGACGCAATAGACGGGTTTGTAGCAGTTGAGGGCTGGGGCGAGGTAAGCTCTATGCGTGCAACGGATTTGGCACGCGAGTTTGCAGATGCCGGAGTCGAAGCAATAATATGCACGGATGTTAGTAAAGACGGAACTCTTGGAGGCGTAAACGTAGAGTTTAGTGTTGAGATTGCAAAGGCAAGCGGAGTGAGTACAATTGCAAGCGGCGGGGTTAAAGATGAGAGTGATATAGAGGCTCTAATTGCGACAAATCTGGTTGATGGCGTAATTATCGGCAAGGCCTACTATGAAGGGACACTGGACTTGCCAAAAATGTTTAAGCTCCTCGTTTAAACGGCTCTTTATCGCAAAATTAACAAAATTTAGATATTATTTCCTATTAATTTGCAAATTTTCATAAAAAGGATTTCCTTTGAAATTACTTGTTGTCGATGATAGTTCTACAATGCGCCGTATTATAAAAAACACATTGTCAAGACTCGGTCATAAAGATATCTTAGAGGGTGCTGACGGCGTTGAAGGCTGGAGCGCACTGGATGCTAATCCCGATGTAGACATGCTCATTACGGACTGGAACATGCCTGAAATGAACGGTCTAGAACTTGTAAAAAAAGTTCGCGCAGATGCTAGATTTAAGGATTTGCCAATAATCATGGTAACTACAGAGGGCGGTAAAACAGAGGTTATTACTGCATTAAAAGCGGGTGTTAACAACTACATTGTTAAGCCTTTTACACCACAGGTTTTAAAAGAGAAACTTGGCGCTGTTATGGGTATTGAGGTGTAATGCAAGAACACTACTTTGAGCTAAAAGTCAGTGTCTCCTCTCATCATGCACTATTTTGCGATTTTTTAACAGATACTCTACCGATTGGTTTTGAAGAGACAGATGACGGTTTTATTATAAGAAGCGAAGATAATCTAGAGACTATTGTCTGGGGTTTAGAGCAGTTTGCAGAGGCTCTAGCAAAGGCTCTTGGCGAAAATATAGATATTGAGTGCGAGCAGACAAAACTTAAGAACAGTGATTGGGTTCAACTTTATCAAGATAGCGTAAAACCGCTTACAATCGATAAGTTCTACATTCATCCGACATGGGATGCGCCGCATAAAGAGCTTATAAATATAGAAATAAACCCTGCTCTGGCATTTGGCACGGGTCATCATCCAACAACGGCATCAGCATTGAGAGCAATAGCAAAATATGTAAAAAAAGATGACAGAGTTTTAGATGTAGGCTGCGGAAGCGGTATTTTAGCGATAGGGGCTATGAAAATAGGCGCTATTGTAGATGCTTGCGATACGGATATAGCATCCGTAGAAAACAGCAAGCAAAATGCAGAGTTAAACTCCGTAGAGTTTGAAAATCTATGGGAAGGTTCCTGCTCTGAGGCAAAAGATGTTTATGATGTTGTCGTAGCAAATATCGTGGCTGACGTACTCATCTTTATAGCAAATGACTTAAAAAGTGTTTTAAAAGAGGGTGGAGTGCTTGTGCTATCTGGAATATTAAATAAATATGAAGCAAAAGTTTTAAAATACTATCAAGATTTTGAAATTTTAGAAAAAATAGACCAAGATGAGTGGGTCACTTTAATACTAAAAAAAGGTAAAAAATAGATATGAAAAACAAGAACGATAATAATGATGAGAATAATTTTTTTAATAAAAATCCGCTTATAACCTTTGCGATTTTTTCGGTAGTAATTATTTTACTTTTTAAGGTACTTATCGGTGAAAACAGCGGCTCAGACGCAGTGGCAGGCGGTAATAAGAAAGTAAAACAGATAAGCTACTCCGAGCTTAAGTCGCTTATAGAATCAAAAAGCGTAAAAAAAGTTGAGATAGGGCAGTCTTATATTAAGGCGTTTGGAGCAGACGATATGACGCTCTATACAACAAGGATTGTTCCGGGCGATACGAAGTTAACAGAGGAGTTAGAGAAGCAAAATGTCGAATATACAGGCTTTAGCGAAACTAACTGGTTTACAGAGATGTTCGGATGGCTCTTTCCGTTTCTAATAATCATAGCAATATGGATGTTTTTTGCGGGACGAATGCAAAAAAGTATGGGCGGCGGCATTTTGGGAATGGGCGGCTCTAAAAAGATGATCAACTCCGAAAAACCTAAAACAAAGTTTGATGACGTTGCCGGAGTGGAAGAGGCGAAGGAAGAGGTTCAGGAGATTGTAGATTTCTTGAAATATCCGGGTCGCTATGTCGAGATAGGTGCAAAAATTCCAAAAGGTGTTCTGCTTGTAGGAAGCCCCGGTACGGGAAAGACTCTTTTAGCAAAAGCTGTTGCGGGTGAAGCAGATGTGCCGTTTTTTTCTGTAAGCGGATCTAGCTTTATAGAGATGTTCGTTGGTGTTGGAGCAGCTCGTGTTCGTGACCTTTTTGAGCAGGCAAAAAAAGATGCGCCCAGCATTATCTTTATAGACGAGATTGATGCCATAGGTAAAAGTCGTGCAGCAGGTGCAAACATGGGCGGTAACGATGAGCGTGAGCAGACGTTGAACCAGCTTTTAGCAGAGATGGACGGTTTTGGAACCGATACTCCTGTTATTATTTTGGCAGCAACCAACAGACCTGAGATACTTGACCAGGCGCTTTTGCGTCCGGGACGTTTTGATAGACAGGTGTTGGTTGACAAGCCTGATTATGAGGGGCGTATAAAGATTTTAAAGGTTCATGTCAGGGGCGTTAAGACGGATGAGGATGTGGATCTTGAAGAGGTTGCACGTTTGACCGCAGGCTTAGCGGGAGCTGATTTGGCAAATATTGTTAATGAAGCGGCGCTTTTGGCTGGAAGAAAAAGTCAAAAAAGCGTAACGCAAAAAGATTTCTATGAATCAGTAGAGCGTGCTTTGGCGGGGCTTGCTAAAAAATCTCGCAGAATCAACCCTAAAGAGAAAAAGATTGTCGCTTATCATGAAAGCGGGCATGCGTTGATGGCTGAAACAACGACAGGAACCAAAAAAGTATCAAAAGTGTCTATTGTTCCTCGCGGATTAGCGGCACTGGGCTACACGCTCAATACGCCGGAAGAGAACAAATTTATGATGCAGAAGCATGAGCTCTGGGCAGAGGTTGATGTTCTTCTTGGCGGACGTGCGGCAGAAGAGGTCTTTATAGGCGAGATCTCTACAGGTGCAGGAAACGATCTCGAAAGAGCAACCGACATTATAAAATCTATGGTTCAAACATACGGAATGAGTGATGTTGCAGGATTGATGGTGCTAGAGAAGAGCAGACACTCATTCCTTAGCGGCGGCGGCATTCAGGCTACAAGAGAGTACAGCGACAAGATGGCTGAGAACATGGATGAGTTTATAAAATCATCACTTCAAGAGAGATATAGCGTTGTTATGAAAAGGCTTGAAGAGTACAGAGAAGCAATCGAAGAGATAGTAAAGCTTCTTTACAAAAAAGAGAATATTACCGGCGAAGAAGTTAGAAATATAATTATTGATTTTGAAAAAGCAAACGGTATAGAATCTAAAGTAAATTTAGTATTTGATGATATTGAAGAAGAGTTAAAAGTAGATGCAAGAATGGCTCAAGAAGAAAAAGATGCTAAAAAACCAAAAAAAGATAAGGAAAACTTAGATGAGGAGTAATCTTCTACCGATTGCAAGAGAGGGCTGGAGTTATCTGGCATACTCAATTGCAGCGCTTATTGTTTTTACGATAGTTGATATTGATTTCTTACAGTTTTTAGCATTCTTGACAACACTCTTTTTTGTTTTTATTTTTAGAAATCCTGAGAGACAAAATATGCTTTATCAGCAAAACAGCGTTGTAAGTCCTGTTGATGGAGTTGTCTCATCTATAGAGGAGCTACAAGGCAAAGGGAGCTACGCATACAAAGTAGAGATTGATGGAAATTATCTCAATGTTGCTCTGCTGAGAGTTCCTTTTAGTTCAACCTTGGAGGAGCTTAACCTTCAAAGAGGCGCAAGGTTATCTGCTTTTAAATCGCTCTCAAAAAATATAAATGAAAATGCAGAGTTGGTATTTAGTGATACACAATCTTCAAATAAAATAAAGCTAGTTCATAGACTAAAACAGAGTATAAAGGGGATAGATATAGACGTTAACAAGGGTCAAAATCTTCTTCAGGGTTCTAGATACGGTCTTGTTATTAACGGCATTACGGAGCTCTATTTGCCGCATAACTTTAGATTAAATATAGACATCGGCAGCGAGCTCAAAGCATCCGAGTCTCTTATCGGTTACTTTACAAACGAGAGTAAAAAATAACTCTATAACCAGAAGTATCTCTACTTCCGGCTCTTCTCAAACATCAATTTATCAGTATCAATACTAAAATTAAAATATTCAGAGTTGAAGTTGTTTTTATATATTCTTGAGAATTGAATAACTGCCCCTTTATTATTTTTAACCTCAAGATAGAGAAGCCCAAGAGCATATCTGCTCTCTAAAAAACTAGGGTTCTTTAGTTTAGAGAGTTCTAAAAGGGCAATCGCGTTTGCATGATGCTCTGCTGCGGTAGAAGCAACGGCACCCAAAAATAGAGTCTGTGAATCACGCACTTTAAGATTGTCAATGAGGTTGTTATAAAGAGTATAAGACTCCTCGTAAAATCCGTCGTATAGCGATGCTAAAGCAAGTGAACTAGTCAGCTCTTCAGTTCGCTCGGTTGTAGACTCTAGCACCTTTTTTAGCTGCTCTCTCAAGAAATAGAGCTTGCCTGTAATGAGGTTTTGCTGAATATAGAGATATCTTGCAACATATGCCCCAAAATAGAGATCGTTAAAGTTTAAATCTTGAACCCTTAGGTAGTTCATAACCTCTTTTGCATACTCTTTTTGACTTAGTTTATTGAAATGAGCATCGATATACATCATGTGTGGAACTATCTCATCCGGAAGCAGTAGCGCAAGCTTGTTTGCAGATTTTTGTGCGGCAACTACATTGTTCTGTTTAAGCGCAATAATAATATCGAGTGCCAAATATAGGGGTCGTTGTTTATAATCTTTATCGAGCCAGTCACTTAGAGAGGAAGCATTTCCCTGACTGATAAAAAGAAGCGTATTGTATAAGTCTATCTCTTCAGAGAACTCTTCGTGAGCAACGGCATCCTTTATAATAGAGAGCAATTTGGCATTTTCATTATCAATAAGCTGAGATGTCATAACCGCGTATATTCCCGAGAGATAATTCTTTGCATCAAGATTGTAAGAGCGTAAAAAGTGTTTGTGCGCATCAGCCATATTACCCATCTGTGCATAAGTCAGAGCCAGATTGTAGTGAAGGATAGAGTGTTTAGGCTGAATTTCCACCAGTTTTTGAAGCATCTCATTGGCTTCTCTGAGTTTAAATGAGAGTGCTTTTTTGATTGCATTTACTATGCCAAGATTGACACTTGAAGATGAGGAGCCTTTTGCTAAATACTCCTTTGCAGAGTCAATATTGTCAATATATATATTTGCATTTCCTTTGCGTATATAGCTAATGGTCTGATTTGCATTAAATGTTTTATAGGGCGAGAAGTAAAATATCTTTTGGTAATCAATCTCCCTGCTGTTAATTACACTGTTTCTGTATCTCTCTTGTGCCTCTTCGGGATTGAAAAGCGAATCTTTTAGCTTAACTTTAATAGGGTAGGGTTTGTAAACCTCTTCGCCAAACATATCTGTAATATTTTCTATATTTTTAGCCGCTTCTTGAACCTGACCCGACTTTAAATTTACATATCCGAGTGCAAGCTGCGACTTTACGGGCTCTACCCCTTTTTTTATTGCATTTTGAAGATAATTTTTTGCTAGTGTTAAATCTCCGACTCTTGCATAAAGAAGTCCAAGACTAAAATCATTGACTATCGGTTTGTCACTCTCCATGCTCTCAATAGCGCCGTAGTCATTGTCAAAAAGAGCGTTAATTCTTGATGCAAGAGAGTTTTGAACTTTTTTATACTCTAGAGATGTAGGATTTTTAAGTGCACTCAACGCCTCTAAATAGTTGTCGTTATAGTAGTTTATAAGAGTATAGTAGTAAGAGTATAGCGGCGACTGTCTCTCATGAGGAAGATATGCGTAAGCCAAGTCAATGTAGTATCTAAAGCTCTCTTGGTTTTGTAGATGCAGGGAGCAGACTGCCGCATTAATGGCGCTTACGCATCTTTTTTCATTGTTTTGTATTGCTTTTTGAAATGTTTCAAGAGCAGTCTTGTATTGCGCGTCTTTTAGTTGAGCAACTCCCAGATTGTATGCAGAGACGGCTTCGCTGTAGTGAGCTATTTTTTCATAAAGAGTAAGAGCCTCTGTTTTTGAGCCGGTTGAGTAGAGATAGTCGGCTTTTGCTATCATACTCTCTATTTTGCTTGGCTCCACAGGCTTTGAGATTGGACTTTCGAGTCTCTTATCTATGTAGTCCATAGAGCTGTCTGTAGGTTTTTTTGATTGTTTTTGAATGATTAAAAAGAGTAGCGAAATGGTTAAAACAAGAGCAACACCGATGCCGACAAGAAGTAACTTCTTTTTGGTTGCAGATGATGACTCTTCATCAATTATTGACGATTTTGAAGCGGCACTCTCATAAGCGGCATCACTATCTTCAATAATTATTATCTCTTCTTCTAGTCCATCAGCCATCATCTACCTTGCTATCGTTTCTTTTTTAAAGCAAAAAAAGTACCAAAATACTAGTTTATATAGGACTCTAAAACCTTTGGAATCGTTATGCTTCCATCTTCGTTTTGAAAGTTTTCCATAATCGCCACCATGGTTCTTCCAACAGCAAGCGATGAGCCGTTTAGAGTGTGAACAAAAGAGTTTTTGTTTTCATCTTTGAATCTTATTTTTGCACGTCTTGCCTGAAACTCTCTCGTGTTAGATACCGAACTAATTTCTCTGTAAGTCGCTTGTCCCGGTAGCCAAACTTCCAAATCCACCGTTTTTGCAGCCCCAAACCCCAAATCACCGCTGCACAGATTTACAAGACGGTGCGGAAGCTCTAATGCACTAAGCAAATCTGATGCGGTTTGAACCATCTCATCAAAGATTTTGTCACTATCTTCAGGTTTTGTGATGCTTACAAGCTCAACTTTATGAAACTGGTGCTGTCGTATCATACCGCGAGTGTCACGCCCTGCGGCACCTGCCTCTTTTCTGAAGCATGAGGTATATGCCGTTAGTTTTATCGGCAGTTGATTAGGAGATAGTATCTCATCTTGAAAAAGATTTGTAACAGGAACCTCTGCGGTTGGGATTAAAAAAAGCTCTTGGTCCTCTATTTTGTAGAGGTCGTCTTCAAATTTTGGAAGTTGCCCAGTCCCCTCAAGTGCGGCTCTGTTTACGATAGATGGCACGCTTACCTCTTCAAAACCTCTTTTTGAGTTGAAATTTAGCATAAAATTGATAAGCGCTCGCTCTAGTTTTGCGCCCATGCCAAAAGAGACGCTAAAACGGCTTGTTGCAAGTTTTACGCCTCTCTCAAAATCTATCCAGCCGTTTTGCTCAGCCAGCTCCCAGTGCTCTTTTGGAGTAAAGTTAAACTCTCTTGGAGTAAGAACTTTTCTAATCTCTATGTTGTCGTTCTCATCTTCGCCATCTGGAACATCATCATCTGGAATATTTGGAATTGACATGGCAAGAGACTCCAACTCCTCCTGCTTTATGCGCTGTACTTCAAGAGCCTCAGTGATTTTAATCTTGTTTGCATCGACTCTGGCTTTTAACTCGCTTACGTCTTTGCCCTCTTTTTTATAGATGCCAAACTCTTTGCTCATCGTATTTTGCGCCGCTTGAAGTGTTTCATAGTCTACTTTTGCAGTTTTTAGCTCTTCACTCTTTTTTTTAAGCGAATCAAGCAGTTCAACACTCACGCCTTTTCTCACAAGTTTGTCGCTAACGCCTTGAAAATCTTTTTGTAGTAGTTTTAAATCAATCATTGTCTTTTTCCGGTAAATAAGTGGTGCGATTATAGCAAAATAAACTATTGAAGCACATTATGACAATTGTATGATAAAATAAACTATTTTTTAAAAAAAGCAGCGAGGAGCCTACTGTATGCAATTACCCTTAAGCGATAGTGAAGTTGTAGATATATCTGATGATGAACTTTATTGTAAAAAACTTTATAGTGGTCTGTTGCAGGCTCAAGCTCTTGCGCATATAGGGCATTGGGAGCTTGATTTGGTAAACAACTCTCTATATTGGTCTGATGAAGTTTACCGTATTTTTGGTCTTGAGCCCCAAGAGTTTGAGGCTACTTATGAAGCGTTTTTAAAATATGTTCATCCCGAAGATATTGACATGGTAAACAATATGTACATGTCATCCCTTAAAGAGAAGCGCGGTTACTATGTTGAGCATCGCATTGTTCGTGAAAATGGCGAGATTGGGTTTGTCGAAGAGAGTTGTGAACATGAGTTTGACAAAGATGGAAATCCACTGAAATCAATCGGTACGGTTCATGATATAACAAGACGCAAATATGCCGAAAATGAGCTTGTTTTGGCTTCTGCTGTTTTTGAAAAGATGAACGACGGAGTTCTAATAACAGATGCCGCTCAGCAAATAATTACCATAAATAGCGCATACAGCGAAATGTCCGGATACAACATCGAAGATATTAGGGGAAAAACTCCAAACACATTTAGCTCTGGCTGGCATGACAAGCTCTTTTATAAAAATCTGTGGAGGGAGCTCAATAAAGAGGGGCACTGGAACGGTGAGATAATAGATAGACGAAAAAACGGTGAGCTCTATACCGCGGAGCTAAACATTATTGCTCTGCATGACAAAGAGGGCAATCTAACCAACTATATCTCCATAGTCAACGACATAAGCGAGAAGAAGAAAAAAGAGAGTTTGATCCATAATCTCGCCTATTTTGACGCGCTTACAAGCCTTCCAAACAGGGTTTTGTTTCAAGAGCGTGTTATAAATAAGATACCCTCACTTCAGAGAAACTCAAAAAAAATGGCGCTCTTTTTTATAGATATGGATAACTTTAAAAATATAAATGACACATTTGGGCACTTTACCGGGGACAAATTTTTAATTGAGGTGGCAAAATCTATCAAAGCAACTCTTCGCGATGAGGATACTTTGGCTCGCCTTGGCGGTGATGAGTTTACGGTAACGCTCGGTGATGCGGAATCTGTTTTAGACATAGCAGTGGTAGCAGAAAAAATAATAGAGAGATTTAGATCACCTGTAATAATAGAGGGCAGAGAGTTTTATACGGGAGCAAGCATCGGAATTAGCATCTATCCTGATGATGGAACAACTTATGAAGAGCTTGTTAAAGCAGCCGATACAGCGATGTATCAGGTAAAAGAGTCAGGAAAAAACTCCTATCAGTTTTATACGCAGTCAATGAACGAGAAGATAACGGAACGCTCGCTTATCGAGAATGACTTGCGCAGCGCAATAAACAGAAATGAGCTCTTTTTGGAGTACCAGCCAAAAGTAAATCTTAGGACAAAAAAAGTTTACGGTATGGAAGCGCTTATAAGATGGAATCACCCTGATATTGGGCTTATAAGACCGGACAAATTTATAGGCATATCAGAAGAGACTGGTCAGATATCTCAAATAGGCTTATGGGTTGCAAGACAAGCAATAAGCGATGCAAAAGCGCTTTATGACGAGGGAAAGAGGCTTGTTGTATCAATAAATGTGTCAAGCAAGCAGCTAAATGACGACTCCTTTATAAACGACATTTGCGCCATCGCGGATAATATCGGACTTGATAAGGGTTATATTGAGCTTGAAATTACAGAGAGTCATATTATGAAGGATGTAGACAAGGCGCTCTCTATCTTAAACGAGCTAAGCGAAAAGGGTTTTAAACTCTCTATTGATGATTTTGGAACGGGTTACTCCTCCCTTAGTTACTTAAAGAAACTACCTGCAAAAACGATTAAAATAGACCGCAGTTTTGTGCTTGATATTGACAAAGATGAGGATGACCGCTCCATCGTTGCGGCTATCATCGCAATGGCAAGATCTCTTGGCAAAGATGTTATTGCAGAGGGCTCAGAGACGAAAGAGCATATAGAAGCACTGAAATCTCTGCACTGTTACCAGATTCAGGGATACTACTTCAGCAAGCCACTTAGGATAGAGAAATTTAGAGAGTTTATTAAAGATTTTAAGGGTGATGGCAAGTCGGTATAGAGGCTAGATTAGTGTCTGATTTTAAGATTCTCGAAAAACAAAGTTTTTCGTAGCTTTAGGGGGTTGTAGGGACATTTGTCCCTGCCATTAAAACGGACGCGTTCGTTTTAATGCGTAACATTAGCTTAATATATTTTTAGCTAGTCCAAACTGATTTGCAGTCATTAGATGAATTTTCGGATGGAGTGCTTTTAGCTCTAAAAAGAGATTTTTGCTAAGTTCAAAACCAACTCTATACTCTTCCTCTGCTCCTTTTTCATGCGCATCTCTTAAGGCTTCAATCCACGCGTCAGGAACATCTATACCAGGTACATGTGCAGATAAGAATTGTGCAGTTCTTAGTTTTGTAATAGGAAATATTCCCAAAATAAGCTCAGCACTTCTGTTTTCGTTACAGCACGCTTCGTTTGCCGCTTCTTTTAGCTCAAGTAGCAGTTTTGCATTTTGAAGGTCATAAACAGGTTGCGTAATGATTCCTAGCGCGCCATGTTTTATCTTTTTTTGCATCTTTCTTTGGAGCGTCTTAGGATTTTTTGCATAAGAGTTTACGACGGCAAAAGGGTAGATCTCCTTTGGTTTATGCGAGAGGGGTTTTCCCGCATAATCAATTTCGCTGTTAAAACATGAGACAATTTCAAGCAAAAGTGTACTGTCCGCTTCAAAAACACCCTTTGTGTGTGGCTGATCGGAGATAGATGCAGGATCACCGGTTAGCGCTAAAATGGCTCTTACATCCACCTCGTTTGCTCCCAATAAATCCGATTGAAGAGCAATTTTATTTCTATCACGCATACTCATAGTTGCAATTACGGGCTTATTAAATCTCTCTTGAAGCATCTTTGCCGCAAAAAGGGAGTTGTATTTTAACTTCGCAAGAGGATTGTCTGTAGTCGTAAAGCCGTCTACTAGCTTATCAAGTCCAAGCTCTGCTATTGTCTCAATGATAGGTAAGAAAACAGGGGAGTGCCCCGGAGTCGTCTCTAACGAGATATAAGTATCGTTTTTTAGTTTATTTATAAGTTCATTAAACAAAAAGCATCCTAAATGGTATAATTGCGCAATTATAACTAAAGAGAGAAGAATATATGCTAAAACTGGCTGTTTTTGATTTTGATTCTACGCTGATGGACGGCGAGACGATAGATTTTTTTGCTGAAGAGTTGGGGCTTGGAGAGCAGGTGGGCAAAATAACGGAAGCTGCTATGAGCGGTGAACTTGATTTTTTTGAATCGCTTCAGCAGAGAGTAGGACTTTTAAAAGGACTAGAGTACAGCGTAGTAGAAAAAATCAGTCAAAATTTGCCTTACATGAGGGGAGCAAAAGAGACCATAGCCGAGCTCAAGAGCATGGGTATGAAAGTCGTCTGTTTTAGCGGCGGGTTTAGAAGTGCTACCGGATATGCAAAAAACATCTTAGGTTATGATGCCGATTTTTCAAACGTACTGCACCATAAAAATCAGATACTTACCGGTCTTGTCGGCGGAGATATGATGTTTAACTACTCAAAAGGCGACATGTTGATTCGTTTGCAGGGTTTACTTGGAGTAAGAGAGGATGAAACACTAGTATGCGGGGATGGGGCAAATGACCTCTCCATGTTTGCACATGCCGGAACAAGAGTCGCTTTTTGTGCAAGAGAAATTTTACGTAAAGAAGCAAATATAGTTATTGAGACAAAAGACTTAACACAAATATTAGGAAAAATACAATGCTAGAAAACAGTGTCTGGAGACAGTACAACAAAGAGAATAGTTTTAGAGAGATGTTGGCGCAATATTGCAGACTTGCTTTAGTCGATATGATAGAAGATGACAAGGCTCTTTACGCGGTGCTTAAAGCAAAGCTTACAAAAAAAGAGCTAAGACTTTTTGCCATGGATAGTGCCAGCATGAGTGATGATGCGATAAAAACAGAGTTTGCTTATGATGACGATGAGTTAGAGAAAGCTAAATTTAAACTCTATAAAAAACTAAAACAAGACAAAGTGCGTTTAGACTTTAGAGCAACAAATGCTTATAGTGAAGATATCTAAGGACTAATTATCAAAGAGGATAATCTTAAACGTGACTCTTCTTGATCTCTTTTTGTCTTCAACCTCATTGAGCATGATTTTTTTAGAAAAACTAAGACCGCTTCCTTTGAGAATTTCTGAAAGCCACTTTTTTGTTTTCTCGTCTTGGTTGTTAAATATGTGGCTAAGTGTTGCAAACGAGCGGTTCATGGATAACCGCTCATTGTTTAGGTAACCGCTTGAAAAATCACTCGTACCCCATTCACTTGATGTGTGACCGTTGATTTCGAGTGCTTTTATATGCTCTTTGTTTTTGTATAAAAATGCTAAAAGTTTTTTGCCAAAGCTATCTAAAAACTTCTTTTGAGGGTTCGTCAACATATGTTTTCCAATCTCAAAATACAAACTTTCACTGCTAAAATTGATAGACAAATCATCTCTTAGAGTCAGTGAATTTGCTTTTATCTCATCTTTAAAAAGTTCCGCGAGTTGCGCATAAAAATTTGTTACACTGTTTGATATTTGGGACATTGTGAGGTCTCGGTTTAGTTTTAAGAGCCACATGTTTGTCTCCTGAGACTCTTTGTTTGTGTGAACTCCGGCAACTGCGATTTTAGAGTCGTGAAGTACATCAAGTGCATGAAAAGAGTCGAAATCCACAGAGCCGTAATGCTCCTGAAGCAGCAGGGAAAACTTTGCATCAAGAAGCATTACAAGCCCGTCCGTATCATAACTATCTTGGACATGACCGACAGCTGCAAGCCTGCCATCAGAGTACTCATCAATATCTTTTAAAACACTTGAGTATGTCGTATAAATAGTCTTATCTTGCAAGATGTTTTTTTGCAGATCAACTTTTAGAAGCCTGATCTGCTCTTTGTTCATCTCGTCTTTTTGAGAGAGAGAGACAACAAATGCAGAGTCTCTTAGTTTGATGATTTTATGAGGAGTAATTCTCTTCTCTTCAATCTTTTCATAGAGCCAAATCTTGTCGCCATGCTCGGTAATTCTCATAAGAGAGGCTCCCGTTTGCTTCCCTTTGTTCACTTTGCCCAAAACAACAATTGAACCGTCATCCGCTTCTGCCGCGTCAATACCCGTGTCATCGTCATAAGAGCCGTATCTTTTGCTCCAAAGCATTGTGCCATTTTGTGAGAATCTAGCAACATATATATCATTTAAGCCAAGACCGTTGCTGAAAACATCATAGCTCTGGTTTTGTGAAGCTGCTGAAGAGCCTACCGCGAGAACACCGCCATCACGAAGAGAGACTAGCTTGCTCAGTTTGTCGTGGTTAGGTGTTCCAAACTCCGATGCAAATATTTTGTTCGCATGAGAGTCCAGTTTTAGAAGCACTAAAGAGCCACTTAGTGTGTGCCCTCCGATAAAGTAGCCATTCTCGGGAGTCTTTACAAGGCTTACCGCTTCATTGAAATTTGCGAGATTCATAGATTTTCTAAGCGAGATATTTGCACTGTTATCAACTTTTACAAGATGCATCTGCGAACCGTGGGCATTTGATAAAGAGGAGAGATAATCAAAAGCATTACTGTATGTAGCAGAATCATTTGATGAGCTATCTTTGTACTCTTTTATAAAGCCAACCGCAGAGATAGAGCGGTCATAATCCTCAGCTACATCAACCAAAGCATTATTGAACTTCTCATCTATAATGATTGAAAAATCAGTTGTTTTTGCGTATATGTAAGAGGTAAGCAATAGAAGAGTCAGAATATAGTGCATAGTACTACTTTTTATTTTTTAAGTAGCAAAAAATATTCCTAAATTATATGAGAGTTTGTTTGTGAGAAAGTTGTGTGGGTAAAAGTTATTTTAAAATGAGAGATTAGTTATTGGTATTACCTGACCCCTTATCTTTGTCACGGTCACATGACAATAAGAACAAGAAGCCCTCATTAGAAAAGTGGAGGTTCATTCACAGGGGTGTTATTTAAAATAATTATTAATCATATTTATTGAGCTTCAAATGACTCAATACTTACCAATATTTTTTCACTGTCATCTGTTGTTTGTACTAAATTAAATTACACCCCTGTGAATGAATCTCCACTTTTGACTACTTTAAAATTACACCCCTGTGAATGAATCTCCACTTTTGACTACTTTTAAAATCATAGACTTTGAGAGTTTTATAAAATTTATTTTGACAATTTGTTTTTAAATGTATATAATAGCAATATACACAAAGGGAATCTATGGCGTTTGAATGTTTAGACTTAGATGAGTTGATTGGCTTTGAGTGGGATGATGGTAATATTTTGAAAAATGAGACAAAGCATGGTTTAAAGTGGCAAATCATAGAGGAAATTTTCTTTAATGAGCCATTGGTTTTACTTGAAGACAAAAGCCATTCATCCGATGATGAGTGTAGATGTGCTGCGCTTGGATATACCAACGAAAAAGAGCTTACTACAGTCATCTTTACAAAACGAAAAAATAAAATTAGGGTTATATCCGCAAGACCTATGAGCAAAAAGGAGAAAATTATATATGAAAACTTTACCAAAATTTAAAGACCAGAACGAAGAGACGGCGTTTTGGGAAAAAAACGATGTGACTGATTTTTTTGATGTCAAAAACGCAAAGGTTGTACGCTTTAGCAATCTTAAAAAAAGTACCAAAACCATATCGCTAAGACTTCCTGAGGATATGCTTGAGACTATAAAAGTAAGAGCAAATGCGCTAGATGTTCCTTACCAGTCATTTATAAAGATGCTCCTTCAAAAAGAGTTATCAATATCTTGAACAAGCGGTTTTTTGCAAAGTTAAAGGAACTTAATATTGAAATAATTGATAGGTCTAATATGATAGATTATTTTGGGAGTTTGGAGTGATTATAGAGTAGAATTTATATAGTAATATTAGAAAACAAGCCCCTTTTTTAGGGGCTTAAGTTAAACCTATTTTAGGTTTTCGAACGGTGCAGTTACAACTGTTTTTCTAGTTACTGTATAAGGAACTAATGCCGCGGCACGAGCTCTTTTAATAACTGTTGAGATCATGTCTTGGTGACGTTTACAGTTACCTGTTAAACGACGTGGCATGATTTTATATCTTTCTGAAAGAGAGAAGCGAAGTGCTCCTACATCTTTATAATCCATGAAGTCAACTTTTGCTTCACAGTACTTACAGTATCTTTTTTTATACTTTCTTCTTTCTGCCATGGTATTTCCTTTTGTTATCTATTATTTCTAAAACGGAATTTCATCTTCATCAATGTCTATCTCAGGGATAGAGTTGCTGTTTGGCATCTGCTTATTTTGTCCATAAGAGGGCTGTTGTTGTGTGTTAGTCGGCTGCTGGTAGCTTTGGGGCTGCTGAGAAGCATAGCCGCCTTGCTGCCCTGTTTGGCTCTGTTGTGCAGGATAATTGCCGCCGTTTTGAGCATCACCCTTGGAGTCTAACATCTGCATAGTTTCTACAACAACAGAGTGCTTAGAGCGCTTCTGTCCGTTTTGATCTACCCATTGATCAAAGTTAAGTCTACCTTCTACCAGGATTTTACTCCCTTTTCTAAGGTACTGATTGGCAATCTCTGCGCTTCTTGCAAAGAATGTAATATCTACAAAACAGACTTCCTCTTTTTTTTCACCGTTAACGGTAAATTTGCGGCTCGTTGCAATAGCAGTATTTGCTATTGCCATTCCGCCTTGGGAGTATCGAAGTTCTATGTCTCTAGTTAGATTTCCAACCAAAATAACTTTGTTGTACATGAGTTTTCCTTGTTTTTTTTAGGCGTTAGCCACAATTACTCTGCTGAGGCTTCAGCTACTTCTGTTACTGCTTCTACCGCTTCTGCAGCTACTTCAACATCTTCTGCCTTCGCTTCTGTTGCAGGCGCTAAAGCTTTTTTATTAGCTTTTTGAGCTAAATGATTCCACGCTGCTATTTCGCGGTTTGTGTCATATTTGATAGTCACAAAACGAAGAAGATCTTCATTGATACGGAAACGTCTCTCAATTTCGCTGATTGCTGAAGGAGCAACTGAATAATAAATAACATGGAAATAACCACGCTCATTTTTTCCTATTGGGTATGCTAACTTTCTCATTCCCATAGCGTCTCTTGCAGCAATTTCGCCGCCGTTAGAAGTGATAACTTCTTCGATAGCAGCAATGCTAGCTTGAATCTCTTCTGCTGTTAATGTCGGTTTTACGATTACTAGGTTTTCGTAATTTCTCATAGAGTATAATCTCCCTTTGGTATTTTGCCCATCACTAAATGATGCTAGGCTTTTGTTTCCCTTTCGGATCTAGGGCACCTCTAAAAACCCTAGCCACCTTCAGCTATAGAGAGAAATTCACAATCAAGGCGACTCTTTGCTGCCCTAGCCGTAGCTAAGGCAAAAAGAGTCAACGCAGAGTGTGGGCTTCTCTCTATCGCCCTACGGGAGGGTTCAAAAAAACGATATGGCATAAAACTTTTTATCACCGTAGCTATGGCTACGCTTCAAAAAAGGTTTTACACCATCTCATCTTTTTTGATTCCCTCTGAAGGTAACTAGAGTTTTTAGAGGTGCCCTATATATATCGAAAATTTCAATTCGATACAAAGAGAAAGGAACGCGTGATTATACAGAAAATATACTTAAAAAAACAATAACCAAGCAGTTAAAACACTCAAAGAGCTCAAAATATGTCAATTTGCAATGTATACCTTCTATTTTAATTTTTTAGGATATAGTTTTATCAATAATTTTATGGAGAATATATGCCAAGAAGAAAAAAGGCTAGTCCTAAAAAAGAGTCAAAATTTTTAAGAAATGTAGCTTGGATTCTTGCCCTAACGGCAGTTCTTTTGGGCTCATTTATTGCGGGTTATTACGTCGGATACGATAGTGCTAAAAAAGATATAGCACAAAAAGCCAAAGCAAAAGAGGAGAAAAAACTCTCTATGCTAAAAAAGCTTGAAGAGTCAGCTGCTAAAACCAAAGAGTCAGATATTAGCGACAGGCTTAAAGAGGTGCTTAAAAAAGATAGCAAAGCTGCACTTAAAGAGCAGGAGAGTGTTGGGGAATATGAGGATGCTTCGCACGAGGTAGACGGGGATGTTCTGCCAAAACCGCCAAAAAAAGAGGCACTCAAAGGAGTACATAAACCAACACTTGCCATTATTATTGATGATGTAAGTGTACGCTCTCACGTAAATGCCATAAAGAGTTTGAATCTACCTATAACAATGTCTTTTTTGCCGCCAAGTAAGAATAGACCGAATTCTCATACGCTAGCTTCAAAAGAGAGCTTTTATATGGTGCATCTGCCGATGGAGGCAAAGAACTTTGCAAAAGAGGAGCCGTTTACTCTTAAAGTAGGTGATTCTCAGGAGACAATTACGCAAAGAATTGCTGAGATAAAAAGATTATTTCCAAATGTAAAACATATAAACAACCATACCGGTAGCAAGTTTACCTCGAATGAGGGTGCGGTCAACAGGCTTATATATGCATTAGATAAACAAAATATTAATTTTATAGACAGCAGAACCATTGGTTCGACAAAAGTGCCTGCCGTTATGAAGAATTATAGAAAAAAGTATATATCCAGAGACATTTTTTTAGATCATGAGTTTGATAAAGAGTATGTAAAAGAGCAGATAAAAAAAGCGGTTGCATATGCAAAAGAGCACGGAAGTGCGATTGCCATTGGACATCCACACCAAAACACAATTATGGCTATAAGCGAATCGAAAAAACTTCTTGGGGAAGTTGAACTGGTTTTAGTAGATAGGCTTTACTAAATATGAGCAGAGTTCAAGAGAGCGTTCCTGAGCTCTTAGCCATGAAGAGTTATCCAAAAGAACTCTATTATGATGGAGATATTGAACTTTTAAAAAGGGTTAAAGTCTCAATCGTCGGAAGCAGAAAACCTACAAAATACTCTCGTTTATGTATTCAAAAACTCTCATCATCTTTGGCAAAACATGACGTCTGCATTGTAAGCGGAGGGGCGATGGGCATAGATGCAACGGCACATATGGGCGCAGGAAGTGCAAACACAATTGCAGTGCTACCGTGCGGTATAGATTTGCGTTATCCTGCTGTAAATAAAAATCTCTTAAACGATATAGAAAAAAACGGACTTCTGCTTAGCCAATTTGAGGCAGGTTTTCGTGCTACGCCATGGAGTTTTGTGGTAAGAAATGAGCTTGTCGTAGCTCTTGGAGAGGTTCTCGTTGTCGCAGAGGCAGAGCCAGAGAGCGGAACCATGAGAAGTGTAGAGTTTGCCCTAAAGATGGGCAAGAAGATATTTGTACTGCCTCATCGCATAGGGGAGAGTGGCGCGACAAACAGACTTCTTGAAGAGTCAAAAGCTGAGGCGATTTATGATATAGATGCATTTGTAGCAAAATTTTGTGCGTCAAAGAATTTGCAAGAGATAAAAGAGGATGCTTTTATAGAGTTTTGCAGAAATAACCCGACTTATGACGAGGCTCTTCAAAGGTATCCCGAGAGGATTTTTGAAGCAGAGTTGAGCGGAGAAATAGCGATAACAAACGGAAGAATTTTAGTTTTATAAAATAAGCATAGCGTCGCCGTAGGAGTAGAATCTGTACTTCTTCTCGATGGCTGTTTTGTAGAGCTCCTGCGCCTTTTCCAAACCGGTAAAAGAGGCGACGAGCATAAGCAGAGTCGATTTTGGCAGGTGGAAATTTGTAAGTATATGATTGACTCTTTTGGGTTTGTTCTCTGGATGTAAAAAAAGGTTAGCTTCTCCTTTTTGTACCTTCTTTCTTGCATAGAACTCTATGGTTCTTGTGGATGTGGTTCCGATGCTAAGTATCTTTATATCAGAATCCAAAAGTTTTTTTGCCGCGTCCGAGATGGCGTAATACTCGGAGTGCATAGGGTGCTCTGTAATGGTTTCACACTCAACCGGCTTAAATGTTCCGCTTCCTACATGCAGGGTAACATAGGCGTGAGCAAAATTTTTACATACTCTCTCATGCTGCTCTTTTGTAAAATGTAGAGATGCGGTAGGAGCTGCAACTGCACCTTCCTCTTTTGCAAATACGCTCTGGTACTCGCTCTCATCCTCTTTGTTATCTTTTCTTTGGATGTATGGCGGTAGAGGAACGTGACCGATTTTATCTATGATCGGGAGAATCTCTTCAAAACGAAGAGCAGTTGCGTTTTGGTAAAAATTTACAACTCTGCTTCCGTCTTCATGCAACTCTTTTACAATAGCTACTAAATCATCGGTAAAGAAAATCTCGGTGTCAATTTTTACTTTGCCTCTTATGTAGACATTTACATCATGGGCATTCAGGGCTCTGTTAATAAGAAGTTCTATTTTACCGCCGCTCTCTTTTTTACCGAAAAGCCTTGCTTTTATCACTTTTGTGTCGTTAAAAACAAGAGCGCACCCTTTTGGTATAAAACTCTCAAAATCAGAAAATCTCACATGAGAAATCTCATTCGTGGCTCTATCGTAGACAAGAAGTTTTGCGCTATCTCTGGGGTTTGCAGGGTAGGTCGCTATGAGCTCCTTTGGAAGAGAGAAGTCATAGCTTGAGGTTAGAAGTTCTTTGTTACTCACTGTTTTTATTTATCGCTTTTATCTCTTCAAGCAGGTCGATATCTTCATTATCTTCCTCTTCTTCAAGCGGCGGAGCAGGGTTGACCATTTTAACAATCAAGATGGAAATTCCATAGAGTATAACAAGAGGTCCTGCCATAAGCATTTGTGTTAAGACGTCAGGAGGAGTTAGAAGCGCCGCAACTATGAAGATTAGAATAACCGCATATTTGAAAAACTCTCTCATCTGTCTGTCATCAACCATGCCAAGAAGTGCTAAAAAGTAGGCAAAAACAGGAAGTTCAAAAGCGATTCCAAAACCAAACATTATCTTTGTAAAGAAGCCTACGTAATCTTCAATATTTATAAGAGGAGTAAATTTAAAACTACCGAATGTTATAAGAAAATCAAAACCAAAAGGGGTAACAATATAGTAAGCAAACAAAACACCTATTGCAAACATAATAGTTCCGCCGAGGATAAAAGGGATAACCATCTTCTTCTCATTTGCATAAAGAGCAGGTGCAACAAAAGCCCATATCTGGCTAAGTATGATAGGAAGTGCTCCTACTATTGCCGCAAAAAATGAGACTTTGAGTGCTACAAAAAATGCTCCGCCGACTTGATTTGTCGTAACCATTCCATCGGCTGCATGCAGAGATTTTTTACCTACTTCTATAAGTGCTACATTTAGGGGTTCAACAATCCACCCTAAAATCGGCTCATGAAAGTAAAACATTACAAAAAACATTACGACTAAAGAGGCTACCGAAATTGCCAGCCTTTTTCTAAGCTCTACTAAGTGTGGTTTTATCTCATCAAACATCTTTGCTATCTTTTTCTATTTTATCTGTTGTTTGGCTCTTTTTTTTCTTGGCAAAAGTTACCTCTTCATTTTTAGAGGAAGTTTCATCTTTTGGCTTGTCAAACAGACCGCTCTCTCCAATGTTGTCATCTTCAAGAGTTGTGAGTTTTGCTGCCATTTTTTTAATGTTTGTTGCATCTTTTACTTGGTTTGAAGCATTTTGAAGCTCTTTTTTATACGATAACGCTTCATCTTTCATGCTCTTTACATTGAGCTCATCTTCAAACGACTCTTTCATGCTTCCTATAGTGTTTTTTGCATTTCTAAAAAATTTAGCTATCTCTACCATCGCACTTGGAAGCTTGTCGGGACCAAGAAACAGGATGGCTATAACGGCTATAATAAGTATCTCAGTAAAACCCATACCAAACATAAAAAATCCTCAAAATTATATAAGGTGACGATTTTATCTAAAGAATAATTAAACTACGATATAAACAGAGCAATCTCGTCTGCTAAAAGGTACTCTTTGTTATAAAAAGTATCATCTTTTATTATTAATTTATTTTCTTGAACTAAAAGCTCAGCTCTCTTTAGCTCCTCTTGATTCAAAATGTTTTGTGCGACTCCAACAGATGAGCGAAATCCCAAAAATATCTGCTCTGTTTTTTTATCCTCAGACTCAAGCTGCTCTGTTTTTATATCCAGAGGATTTTTTATATACTCCTCGATATCCGTAGTGGGGTAGTATCTTTGCATGCCAAGTTTGCCGACAGCTCCGCTTCCAAGTCCTATGTAATCTTTATAGTGCCAATACCCAAGGTTGTGCGCACTTTTATATAAGCCGAAGTTGCTTATCTCATACTGCTCAAAGCCAAAGTCTGTGATTTTCTTGAAAAACCAAGAGGTAAGCTTTAGTCTCTCTTTTGACATCTGCGGTTTTTTCTCAAAAGGAGTTCCCTCTTCTATGGTCAGTGCATAGGCGCTTAGATGGTTAATGGGAAGTGAAAGGGCAGTTTTTAGATCATTTTCTAAAAGCTCTTTCGTGTCTCCGAGTGTTGCGTAGATGAGGTCAAGAGAAATATTTTCAAACCCTGCTTTTTTTGCATTTAAAACAGCCTCTTTTGCCTGAGTAGAAGTGTGTGCACGGTTCAGCAGTTTTAGTTTTGCATCATCAAAACTCTGCACGCCGAAGCTGATTCTGTTGACGCCGAGTTTTCGCATGCCTCTTAGCCATTCTTCGGTTGCGCTGTTTGGATTTGCTTCACTTGTTATCTCGATGTTTTCGCCCAGATAAGGTTTTAGCATCTCAAAGAGTTTTTCATAGTGTTTTGGCGCTACGGTTGAGGGAGTTCCGCCGCCTATAAAGAGTGACTCTATCTCTTTTGGCGCTACCTGAAATCTCTTTAGTTCAAATGCAAGCTGCTCACAAAGTGCCTGCATATAGTCTTCTTTTAGGTGGAACTTGTCAACGTAAGAGTTAAACGCACAGTAGTAACATTTTGAGTCACAAAAGGGAATGTGTATGTAAAGTAGCAAATAGTATCTCCTGATTTATAGGGTGAATTATAGCTATATTTTCTATCTTAGTAGATTTTAATTAATATAAATTAAAGCATTCTACGTTAAAGTGACATATTTTTTTATATTTAAACTGTGGAAAGTGTCTAAAAATGGCAAAGCTAGAAAATTATTTAACGCAAATAGCGGATCTTTACGAGAAGAGCGATGATTGTCAAAAAAGTTCTATTGTGGCTGCAATAGAGACAATTTTAAACGCTAAAAAAGATGTAGCTATAGAAATAGATGAGATTTCGGCTCTGCCAAATAGAGCATCTTTGATGAGAGAGATTTCGCTGCTTCAGGATGAAGCTATGCTTGTAATACTCCATATAAATCAGATTGAGGCAATAAAACAGCTCTACGGCTTTGAGATGGTTCAAGATATTATCTCAAATAAAGCAGAAACTCTAAAAAATCTTATAAAAGACAGCGATGCATCCCTCTATAGTATAAATCTTCAGAAGTTTGCACTATTGGTGAAGAGTAAAAAACTTTTTGATAAGTATCTCTCGATTTTAAAATTTTCTATTTTCAATAATATAGAGAGCTTTACATATACAAGCTGTGACGGCTCAAGAGTAATCTCCGATTTTACTGCAGGAATCTCTTACGGCATAGAGCATCTTCATCACAGTGCAAATGTGGCACTCCAAGAGGCGATGGTTTCAAAACTCTCGTATAAGATATATAATATAAATCCAGAGTGTACGACTTTAGAAAAATCTAACCTAGATAAATATCAGGTATATAAAGATGCCCTCCACAACGGATACATAGTTCCATATTTTCAGCCTATAATAGACTCAAGAGACGGCTCCATCATGAAGTATGAGGCACTTGCAAGGCTTCAGCTTCCAGATGGCAGAGTCGTCCAGCCGTATGATTTTTTAAGCATAGCAATCGAAGATAGAACTTTTGAGTTTTTTACCAGACAGATGATGCAAAAGGTCTTTAACGTATATGATAAAACGTATGTCGAAATTTCTATGAATTTGACATACGAGAATATAAAATCTCAGACAATGCTTGAGTATATAAAAAACAGGCTCGAGAAGTACGGCGGCGAGAGAATTACGTTTGAGATTGTGGAGACAGAAGAGATAGACGACTATGAAGTAGTAGAGAATTTTATTTTAATGATCAAAGAGTATGGATGCAAAATATCTATAGATGATTTTGGATCAGGTTACTCAAACTTTACAAATCTAATAAAGCTAAATATAGATTTTATAAAAATTGACGGCACACTTATAATAAAATTGCTTAGCGATGAAAAAGCAAGATTGATGGTTCAGTGGCTTATACAGTTTGCAAAAAACATAAATATAAAGAGTATTGCAGAGTTTGTCTGCTCACATGAGATATCTGAGTGCGTAAAAAAGCTTGGAGTTGATTATCTTCAGGGGTATTATCATGGAGAGCCAAAAGAGGCTAAATTTTACGGATTAGCGTAAATACCGACTCTCTTTTGTCTTAAAAACTCTCTATTTTTTAGAGAGATTGCTTAGCGTATCTATAATCTCGTCCATTTTGTGGCTTATACGGCTTACTTCGCCTGAGATGTCGTTCACGTCACTTGCATTTTTGTTTAGTGCATCAGAGCTCTCAGAGATGGATTGAATAAGAACATTTGTCGTTGCAGATGTCTCAGCAAGACTTTTTTGGGTTCTCTCCGCAAGTTTACGAACTTCATCCGCAACAACCGCAAATCCTCTTCCATGCTCACCCGCACGCGCTGCTTCAATGGCTGCATTGAGTGCTAGAAGATTTGTCTGCTCTGCAATGTCGCCGATGGTTGCTAGAATAGTTTTTGTCTCATTTGCATTTGTAACAAGTGTTTGAAGATTCTCTACCATATCGTTCTCTTTGTGAGCAACGTTATGAATTCTATCAACAGCACTGTTTATCATCTCTTTTAGCTCTTTGATTGTACTGTTTGTAATTGTTGCGATGGTCTCGTTTAGTCTGTCTGAAGACTCAACTATCGTATTTTGACTCTCTTGATTTTTTTGCTCCATATTTTGGAGGGATTCTCCAAGAGAGTTAATGTTGTTTAAGAGGTCTGCCATTTTAGCTTCTACATCTATTTTGCTTCTTGTAGAGAATGAGCCCTCAGAAAACTTTTGAAGCGTAGCTATTGCATTGTCAAGATTTTTCTCGGAAGAGCCCAGCATATTGTTAAGAGAGTTTCTAAGGACGTGAACATAAGGAGTCTTTGAATCAGAACCGATTCTGCAAGAGTAGTGACCCTTTGCAACTTTATCTGTAAGAAGAACCATCTCTCCGGCTACTCTAGTATCTTCAAGTACTGAATTCTGGTATGTTGTAGCAATTTTATTGAAGTTTTTTTCGGCTTCATCGGTTGCATTTTCGTCTACTCTGACTTTATTTCTTTTAAACTCCATCATCTCAATAAGTTCTAATCTTTTTTGATTTAGAGCTTTGGTCTCATTGGCGTTTTTTTGCAGATTAAGTAAAATCACGACCACAAAAGCAACAACCGCAAGAGATGCTTGTATGATGTTTGAGTCCGTTAAAAACAGAGAACCTATTAAGAGTAGAAAAGCTATTGAGATGATTGTGTTTTTTAATCTGTTGTTCATTTTAAAATTCCTATCTTAATGTTTTATAGAGCGCTTCGGCTTCTTCAATCTCTTGCTTTGAGGGCTTTCTTCTGCATGAGAGATATGTCTGCTCTTTTCTGGTTGTATCATACATCGGATATACCGTTGCAAAAACCCAGTAAAAACCTCCATCTTTGGTTCTGTTTTTTACATAACCGCTCCAAATCTTGTCACTCTTTATGGTCTCCCAAAGATCTTTGAAAGCGGCTTTTGGCATATCGGGATGGCGGACAACATTGTGTGGCTTGCCTACAAGCTCATCTATGGTGTAGCCGGCAATTTTACAAAAGTCATCATTTGCAAAAATAATAATACCCTTTGCATTAGTTTGAGAAACTAAAAAATCATCATTTTTTAATATATACTCTTGCATTGTCTACCTTTATATAATAATATAGTCACAATAGTAACATAAATAAGTTAAAGCCACAGCAACTACTTATAATTCTTTTTTTATAAGAGACTTTTTTATATGAAATTAGTTTATTTTAATGGCATATTTTGTATAATCGCGCCAATACTACTATCAAGTGAGATAATGAACAAAAAAGATTTATACCGTCCCAATGTAGCGATGATTATCGTCTCAAGCAGATATCCGCATACAAAAGAGATTTTCTTGGCACAGAGAAATGATCTACTCGATGTCTGGCAGTTTCCTCAAGGCGGAATAGATGAAGGCGAAGAGGTTCAAGAAGCCCTTTTTCGCGAGCTTCTAGAGGAGATAGGTACGGACAAGGTAGAGGTAATCGCCGAGTTTCCGGAGTGGATTTCTTACGATTTTCCTTCAAGAATTGCCGAAACTATGAAACCGTTTATCGGTCAAAAGCAGAAATATTTTTTGGTAAAACTCCATGAGAGCGCGACTATAAATATTCATACAGATGAGCCCGAATTTAGCGACTATAAATTTGTAACTGCGGATGAGGCGCTAAACATGAGCGCTAGTTTTAAAAAAGATGTGTATGAGAGCGTAATAGGTTATTTTAAAAAAGAGGGATTATTGTAGATGTTAATAGTTCAAAAATTTGGCGGAACGAGTGTCGGCGATTTAGATCGCATCCAAAATGTAGCTAACAGGGTTGCAAAAACAAAAAAAGCCGGAAATGACGTAGTTGTTGTCGTCTCAGCGATGAGCGGGGAGACAAATAAGCTTGTCTCATACGCGGAGCACTTTTCAAAAAATCCCTCACGCGCAGAGATGGATATGCTGCTGAGTTCCGGCGAGAGAGTCACTGCCTCGCTGCTGGCTATCGCTCTAAGCGAGATGGGCTTTGATGCGCTCTCAATGACTGGAAGAAAAGCGGGCATTGTTACTGACAATATCCATACAAAAGCGCGCATTGAGGTTATAAACCCAATAGCCATGAATGAGGCTATAGCAGAGGGAAAAATTGTCGTAGTAGCAGGCTTTCAGGGAATATCGCAAGATGGAAACGTAACTACGCTCGGACGCGGCGGAAGCGATCTCTCTGCAGTTGCCATAGCGGGTGCGCTAAGGGCGGATTTGTGTGAGATATATACGGATGTAAGCGGAATCTTTACGACCGACCCTAGAATTGAGCCAAAAGCAAAAAAGCTTGAGAAGATTTCATACGACGAGATGCTGGAACTTGCCTCTTTGGGCGCTAAAGTTCTTCAAAACCGCTCGGTAGAACTGGCTAAAAAATTAAACGTAAATCTAGTAACAAGAACAAGCTTCTCTGATGAAGAGGGAACATTAATAACCAAGGAAGAAAGTATCATGGAAAAACCGTTAGTAAGTGGAATTGCGCTCGATAAAAATCAGGCTCGTGTCTCTTTGGTAGGCGTAAAAGATAGACCTGGAATAGCATCGGATATATTTACAAAGCTCTCAAACAACAGTGTAAACATAGATATGATTATCCAAAACGTCGGACATGACGGCAAGGCGAATATCGACTTTACAGTTCCTGTGGGTGATTTGAGTGATGCTAAAAAAGTTATGGATAAATTTGTAGATGATGCTGAGGTGGATGAAGCTTCTTATGATGAGAACATCTGCAAAGTCTCAATAGTAGGCGTTGGAATGAAGTCTCACACCGGTGTGGCTGCAAAGGCATTCTCAACCATGGCAAGAGAGAATATAAATATAAATATGATTTCAACTTCAGAGATAAAAGTCTCAATGGTTATAGATGAGAAGTACGCAGAACTCGCCGTTAGAAGCCTCCACGCTGCTTATGAGTTAGACAAGTAGTCTAAATGCAAGAGTTTGCACAGTGGAGCTTGGATGCCATAAGAGAAGAGGGGGGCTGTTTTAGCTGGCTTGAAGAGCAGCGATTTGACTGGACGACCACAACTTCTCAAGCGTTAGAGCAGATACTTAGCGGCAAAACAATCATACTGATAACGGATGAGAAGAGAAGGTGGCTTGAGAGCTACATTCTTGATAGTCTAAACGGTTCTCAGATGGATAGACCTCTCTTGCCTATAGTAAGCATAGATAGCATGTACAGACACTACAACAGTGTTAGCGGCGGAGAGATGCTTGACGTAGTTGAAGATATGATATCTTTGGCACATAAAGATGATTACTTTTTTTGGTACATAGGCAAGGGTGACGATAAAAGAGCTGACCTTGCAAAAAGAAAAGATACTAGCTACTTTTGGATTTTTGATGAAGAGTATATTAACGCTTTTACTCTAAAATCGTACGATAAGCTACTTGACATAAAACTGCTTCAGCTCTATCGTCTCTTTAATGCATCTCTTAATGCAACGATGTTTGGAGAAGTTGATGTCGGTTCATGAGTCACAAAAAGGGTATATCTTAATCTCCTCAAATATAGAGTCTGAGCATCAGAGAATAAAAGAGGAGTTAAAACCAAATAGAGTCGTCGGTTTTATAGAGGATGAGTTTAAGATAGAGCATGCAAAAGCTGTGGTTGCAGAGGCGTATATCAGCGAAGCAGAGACAAAATACCTAGTCCTAGGGGCTAACAACTTTAATAACATATCGCAAAACTCTCTTTTAAAACTTCTAGAAGAGCCTCCAAGAAATATAGAACTTATCATTATATCTCCAACAAAATCAAACCTCCTTGCAACCGTTCGCTCAAGAATGCCCATAGTAAAAGGGGAGAAAAAGAGCGAAGCAGCGCTTATTGAACTCAACCTCTCTCGTATAAGCTACCAAGAGGTTTTTGAGTTTTTAAAAACAAATGCCAGAGTAAAAAAGAGCGAAGCCAAGGTGCTTATTGAAGCGCTTTATCATAGGGCGGTTGTTGTTGAAAAACTAATGCCTACCTCTGCGCAGCTTCAAAATTTCGACAAAGCTTATAGGCTTTTGGAGTTAAACTCCAGACCGCAGAGTGTTTTGGCAATGGTAATTATGAGTTTTGTAGGAGAAAAAAATGCGAATTGAGCTTTTGTCAAACAGCATACAGATGCACAGATATTTAAAAGAGTTAGGCGTAGATGGCGGAGGCATAGCGATTTTGGGGGCAAAAGCAACGCACTATACTGTCTACATCAGAGATTTGCATGTGGGTGCGGCAAATATCTTAAAACAGGATGCTCTTAGCGTTGGAGCCGACCTAGCGGTACCGCGCGGAACAGTTATGGCACAAACTCCGTATGTTAATTGCATACTTATAGCAACGGCTAGAGAGCTTGAGGTTCTTAGTAAAAAAGAGCTCGCCCAGCCATTTGGACTCAAAGATGTGGCGAAAAAACTCCAAGAGATTTTAAAGATTAAAAAACCCTCTAAAGTTGAGATTATGGGTGTTATAAACGCAAATGAAGACAGCTTTTACTCAGAGTCAAGATTTAACGGCAGTGCGGCGGCAGAAGCAATAGAGCAGATGATAGATGATGGGGCAGATATTATAGACATCGGCGGGGTTTCATCCGCTCCTAACTCTCTGTACGTAGATAAAGATGAGGAGTTTAGAAGATTAAAACCTCTGTTTGAAGCTATCAAAAAGGCAAAACTCTACAATAAGACAAAGTTTAGCATCGACAGCTACGAGCCTGAAGTTATAACATGCGCGCTTAAGAGCGGGTTTGAGATTGTCAATGATATTACTGGGCTTGCAAATGATAATATCTCCAAAATCTGCGCAAGCAATAATGCAAGTGCTGTTATTATGCATATGCAAGGAGCTCCGCAGACAATGCAACATGAGCCGAAATATGATAATATACTAAGTGATATATACTCCTTTTTTGAGCAAAGAGTAGCAAGAGCAGAGTTTTTAAATGTTAAAAACATAACACTTGACGTCGGCATAGGATTTGGCAAAACTTTGGAGCACAACCTACTGCTTATTAAACATTTAGGGCACTTCTTAACGCTTGGCAAACCTCTGCTTATCGGTGCTTCAAGAAAGTCTATGATAGATAAAATCTCTGCATCTTCGCCGCAAGACAGACTAGCGGGAACATTGGCACTTCATCTAGAAGCTGTAAAAAACGGAGCTTCAATTATACGCGTACATGACGTAAAAGAGCATGTTCAGGCGCTAAAGGTGCAAGAAGCACTAAGTACGATATAAAAGGGGCGGGGTAGATATGATTTTTCCAAAGGTAGGAAGTATAGCGACAACTTCTGTTATCTCCATAGAGATAGATAGCAAAATTTCCGATGCTATAAAAAAGATGTTTAGTAATGATCACAGAAATATATTGGTCACGGATGGCAACGTTTTTCGTATTATGAGAGTGACGGATATTTTAAATATGAAGTCGAGAGGCGTAGATATGGAGAGCTCTTTGAAAAACGTAGAGTTGTCTTTGGTTCCTATCGTAAATAAAGAAAGAACAGTTCTGCATACGCTTGAGTACTTAAATTGTGAAGTAGAGTATATATGCGTGGTTGATGATGAGGGTGAGCTTTATGGACTTATTTCTCATACCGACATTGTAAGCAGCATAGACCCCGATACTCTGATGGATAACTTTTGCCTTCTTGACTTTTTAAAATTGGGAAAAAGAGCTAAATGGGTAAGCAAAGATCTGAAAACTTCTCAACTTCTTTGTGATATGGCAAAAAAATCTTTTGAGAGCGTGATAATCGTTGAAGATTTAAAACCTATTGGAATATTTACTACCAAAGATGTTATTCGTGTTATTGAAAGAAACGATGATTTAAATAAACCTATCAGTAGCTATATGTCTTCGCCCGTAGAGACCATAGGAAAAGATTGCTCGGTTAAAGAGGCTTTGGAGTTTCTAAAAAAGAAACATTATAAAAGAGTAGTTGTTGTTGATGATGAGGGAAAAATATCCGGAGTCATATCTCAAAAAGAGTTGATTGCCACAACCTACTCAAGATGGGCACTCTTAACAAAAGAGTATCAAAAAGAGCTCGATGATATTAATACCGACCTTGTGAAGAAAAATATAAAATACAAAGAGATGGCATCGAGAGACCAGCTTACAAATCTATACAATAGACATAAATTTTTAAAGCTGTTTCAATCATCGCACCGTACAATGGTGGAGAGAGAAAATGAGATGTCTCTAGTAATGGTTGATATAGACAATTTTAAAAACATAAACGACACACACGGTCATAATGTCGGAGACAGTGTAATAGTTAAGATTTCTCAGCTTTTAGTCGAGAAGCTAAGAAATATAGATATAGTATGCAGATGGGGAGGCGAGGAGTTTGTTATTCTTCTTCCTGCTGTAAATATTGATAATGCTGCAATGCTTGCTGAAAAACTAAGAAGCTCTATAGAGGAGTTGGAGATAGAAGATATCGCAAATGTTACGGCAAGTTTCGGAGTCTCTTGCGTACAAGTAGATGATGATATTCACAATGTTGTAAATAGAGCAGATATTGCTCTTTACTCTGCCAAAGCTTCGGGAAGAAATTGTGTAGAAAAAGCGAGCTCAAGAGCTGCTTTAGAGGAGAGCTTCCACAATTAATGCGGAAGCTCTTTAGAAAAATTACTCTATTTCAGCGTCTATTACGTCGTCCTCTTCTTTTTTCTTTTTAGCATCAGCAGCACCTGCTTCACCGCCTTGCTCTTTTTTGTACATCTGCTCAGCCATTTTATGACTTGCTTCTGTTAGAGTTTTTACTTTTGCTTCGATTTGCTCTTTTGTAGAATTTTCATCTTTTAGAGTATCTTTAAGCTCAGTTATAGCGCTCTCTATATTGGCTTTTTCTTCAGCTTCGATTTTATCGCCCATTTCTCCAAGAGACTTTTCAGTCTGTGCAATTAACGCATCCGCTTGGTTTTTAAGCTCAACCAACTCTTTTCTTTTTATATCTTCAGCTTTATGAGCTTCTGCATCTTGAACCATTTTGTTAATCTCTTCTTCACTAAGTCCAGAGCTTCCAGAGATTGTGATTGACTGTGATTTGCCTGTACCTTTGTCTGTTGAGCTAACAGTTAAAATACCGTTTGCATCAATGTCAAATGTAACCTCGATTTGAGGTACTCCTCTTGGAGCCGCTGCAATATTGCCTAGTTCAAACAGACCAAGTGATTTGTTATCTTTTGCAAACTCTCTCTCACCTTGGACAACCGAGATGCTAACAGCAGGCTGGTTGTCTTCTGCAGTTGAGAAGATTTGAGATTTTTTAACCGGAATAGTTGTACCTTTTTCGATTATCTTGGTAGCAACTCCGCCTAAAGTCTCGATTCCGAGTGAAAGTGGAGTTACATCAAGAAGAAGAACGTCTTTAACGTCTCCTCTTAAAACACCGCCTTGGATTGCTGCACCAGCTGCTACAACTTCATCAGGGTTTACGCTCTTGTTTAGAGTTTTGCCGCCGAAGTACTCAGAGACCATTTTTTGAGCAAGTGGAACACGGATTGAACCACCCACCATGATAATCTCTTTGATAGCGTTGTTGTCTAAACCAGACTCTTTCATGGCTGTTTTAATGTGATCGATTGTCTCTTCAACAAGATTCTCAATCATGCTCTCAAATTTCGCACGAGTAAGTTTGGTAACAAGGTGCTGTGGTCCAGCTTCTGTCATAGTGATAAACGGAAGGTTAATCTCTGTTTCAGTTGAGCTAGATAACTCTTTTTTAGCATTTTCAGCAGCATCTTTTAGACGTTGCAACGCCATTTTGTCGTTTTTAAGGTCAATCCCGTGTGTGTTTTTGAACTCACTGTTTAGATAATCAACGATTTTGTTGTCAAAGTCGTCTCCACCTAAAAATGCGTTTCCGTCAGTCGAGAGAACTTCAAAAGTACCTTCGCTAATCTCCAAAACAGTAACGTCAAAAGTTCCGCCGCCCAAGTCGTAAACAAGTACATTCTCATCATTTTTGCTATCTAGTCCATAAGCAAGAGCAGAAGCCGTCGGCTCGTTGATGATACGTAAAACATTAAGTCCAGCGATAGTTCCTGCATCTTTGGTTGCTTTTCTCTGTGCATCATTGAAGTATGCAGGAACCGTGATAACCGCGTCTGTTACGGTAGAACCCAAGTAAGCTTCTGCATCCTCTTTTAGTTTGCTAAGAATCTTAGCCGAAATCTCTTGAGGAGTGTAGATCTTTCCTGCAACATCAACTGCCGCCATGCCGTCTTTGTCTACAATGTTGTACGTTACTTTGTCGTGAGCCGCCTTAGCGTTCTCTTCGCTCATCATAAGACCCATAATTCTCTTGATAGAAGAGATAGTTTTGTTTGGGTTTGTAATAGCTTGACGTTTTGCAGGATCTCCTACTAAAACCTCACCTTTGTCTGTAAATGCAACAACTGAAGGAGTTGTGTTTTTTCCCTCTTTGTTTGGGATGATTTTCGCCTCACCGCCCTCATAAACTGCTACACATGAATTTGTTGTTCCTAAATCTATACCGATAACTTTGCTCATTTAATTTCCTTTATTTTATTTCATAAAATGAAGCAAATTATTCGCTCCATTTGTTAGTCCGTAAAAGGAACGCATCCCTTTTACTCCGCTTGCGCCGCTGAGGCGACTGAAGTTAGATACTTGCGTATCTTTATTTTTATATTTTATTTTATAAAATTTGTTTTATAAGGCGAAACTATATCGCCATACTCTTTTTTCGTTTGCTACTTAAGTAACATTCCCAACCCGACGAAAATGCCGAGAGCATTTTTGTGCTTTAGTGGCATAGCGCCTAGCGTAGATATTTGGGACTTTGTTCCAAATATCGTTTCATTATTAATTCGCTACGACTACCATCGCTTCTCTTAATGGTCTCTCTTTGTATCTATAGCCGGTTTGAAATGTTTGAACAATCTGACCGCTCTCTACTGTGTCGCTATCTACGCTCTGTATAGCGTTGTGGATATTTGGGTCAAACGGCTCATCATGAGAGACCATAGTCACACCATGTTTTTGCAAAGAGGATGTAAGCTGCTTCAACGTAAGCTCAATTCCCTCTTGAAGTTTTTCTAAATGCTCCTGCGGGTCGGCAAGATTCTGCGTAGATGAGAGTGCCATCTGCAGTGCGTCCATAACAGGAATCATATCTTTGGCAAATTTCTCATTTGAGTACTCTACCGCCGTATACTTCTCTTTCTCGAGCCTTTTTTTGATGTTATCAAAGTCGGCATGAACGCGAGCGTACTTATCTTTGAGAGCAGCTAACTCCTCCTGCAAGAGGTCAAGTTCGTTTTCAACTGCTTGGGCTTCCGCTTCGGCTTCAGAGGCTGCTTCTTCAAGCTCTGGATTTTCAAGAGATTCATTTTGAAGCTCTTCGTTATTTTCTTTTGACATAGTTGTTAAAGTACTCCTTTTTTAAAGATGGCATTATTATACATATTGAGTGTAACAATGTCAAGTGTTGATTGAGCTATTTTAGTTAATTAAGTTGAGTCTATAGCTATCAACTTAATTGTTTGCTAAAAAAATAGCTTATATTGTATCATTACATATATAGATGTAGATGGGAGAAGAGATGAAATTTTTAGCTTGGATAGGTGCTATTATAGTAGCAGTGGCGGCAACTATATATGTTGCGGCTTTTACGAAAGTGGGCAATGGATTGGTAAAGCCTTTTATAGAGCAGAAAATCAAAGAGCAGACAAAGCTGGAGAGCTCGCTTCATGAGTTTCGTCTGAGCATGAGTAATATTGAGATTATTTTGGAGCTAAACAGGGAGAATATAGTTAAAGTAAAAGGGGAGTACTCTCTTTTTGCACAATCTTTTGAGATCTCTTACGATGTGGAACTTAAAAATTTACAAAGTTTAAAATCTCTCACTAAAACAGAGTTAAGAGGAGATTTTGCAACAGAGGGAACTGTTCGCGGAGATATGGCTTTTATGAAGATAGAGGGTAAAAGCAGTGTCGCGCAGAGCGATACATCTTACTATGTAGAGCTGAGCGAATTGAACCCGACATCTATTATCGCAAAGATGAAGGGAGCAAAACTTGCTTCGCTTCTCTTTATTGCGGCACAAAATCCCTACGCAACTGCAGAGATAGATCTGGATATAAACTTCAGGGATATATCGCCGCATAAAATGGATGGAGAGGTGCTCTTAGTTAGCAAAGAGGGCAAGATAGACCCTAAATACATGCTAAGCGATTTCAACGTTAGTATCCCGAAAACCTCTTTTTCTATGAATTTGGATGCAAAACTAAAAGGCGATGATGTAGAGTATAAGTGTGAGTTGCACTCAAATCTTTTTAAAATCAACTCATCGGGATTGGTCGTGCCGCAACCTCTAAAAGTTGATTTGAAATACGCACTAAACATTGAAGATCTTGAGGTGCTAAAACCTCTTACAAAGGCTGATGTAAGGGGTGCTCTTAAACTAAGAGGAGACGCCAAAGGAACCAAAGAGAGACTTGTAGTGGCGGGAATAAGCGATTTAGCTTCGTCCGACACGGTTTTTGAAGCCATTTTAAAAGATTTTGCTCCCGCATCACTAAAAGCAAAAATAGTAAATCTTGATATCGCAAAACTTCTCTACATGGCAAAACAGCCGCACTATACGGATGGACTTCTATCCGTGGATGCGGACATCAGCGATGCTAGAGAGGAGACGCTTAGCGGAAAAATAGATACCACTATAACAAAAGGCCTTCTTGATTCAAAATATTTGAGCAAAATCTATGAGTTCACATCTCCAATGCCTAGGACTACATTTAACCTTGCGGCAACGACACTGCTTAAAGGCAATACTGCCGATACCAAAGTCGATTTAAACTCAAATATAGCAGACCTTGATATAAAAAGCGCAAAATTTACTATAAACGATGCTTCTCTAAAAAGCGACTATAGAGTAAACCTGCCAGATCTTGATGCTCTCTTTTTTGTGACAAATCAGCACATGAGAGGCTCTCTTGTGGCAAATGGCGATATTGTAAAGGCAAAAGATTTGGATGTAACATTTCACTCAAATATTGCCAAGGGGAAGGTAAGCGCAAAGCTTCATAATGATGAGCTTCGTGCGGATTTGAGTTCGGTAAGCGCAAATGGGCTACTCTATATACTTCTCTATCCACAGATAGCGGATGCTTCGTTAAATGCAAAAGTAGAGTACAATCTGGCGCAAAGCAGAGGTACTGTTGGCGCTCAAGTGACAAATGCTGTTTTTGTAAAAAATCAGACGTTTGACCTTATTAAAGAGTACACAAAAGTTGATATGTATAGAGAGCATTTTAACGGGGATCTAAACGCGAAGATAGATAAAGAGAATATTTTAGCCTCAATAGACCTTCGCTCAAAAGAGGCTTCAATAAAAACAGCAGCGACAAAGCTCAATACAAAAACCAACGTGATAGATACAGATATAACGCTAAGAGCAAAGAAAAATGAGATTAGCGCAAAACTTAGCGGGGATGTAAATGCACCTAAAATCAGTGTTGATTTAGAGAAGCTTATGCAGTCTCAGACCGGCAAAGAAATCGAGAAGAAAATCGAAAAAGAGATAAACAAACTCTTTAAAAAACTCTTTTAGCAAGATTTAAAAAGCTCATCACTCTCTACAAGATAGTTTTTTGGCTCTGAGATGTAGTACCCCTGCATAAAATCGATATCGAGAAGGAGCAGCTTTTCATATACCTCTTTTGAGTGGACATACTCTGCTATTGTTTGCATATTGCTCTGCGCAGCAAAGTGTATGATGCTCTTTACGACTTTAAAATCTTTTGTGTTTACATCAATGTTTTTGATAAGAGAGCCATCGATTTTAAGAAAGTTTGCTTCTACATCTATAATAGTTTTAAAGTTTGAGTAGCCGCTTCCAAAATCGTCAATAGAGACTTTTGCCTTAAGAGAGTGAATAAGGTTAATCTTCTGCTTAAAGAGCTCTATATCATTAATCTCATCGCTCTCAAGTATTTCAAACGTAACGCGGCAGGCAAGATGCTGGTTATGTTTTAGGTTGTTGATAATAGTCTCTTCTATATCCGGATTTATGAGGTCGGAAAAGTTCATGTTTATGCTTACTAGCTTATTGTTCTTTTTAAAGTTTTCAAAGACTACAAGAAGAATTCTTTGGGTTAGCTTGTAGTGTATGTTAGTCTCTTTTATCAGAGGTAAAAAGGCAAGAGGAGGAACTATCTTGCCATCTTTTGCTATTATTCGAACCAGTGCCTCATACTTAAATATTCTGCTGTGTTTGTAGTCGTAGATAGGTTGATAGTAGCAGATAACCCTGTCGTCATCAATAGCCTCTTTTACGAAACTAATGTCGGTAGAGGAGGAGAGCTCTTCACTAATCTCTTTTTCATCATAACAGATAACTTTGTTTCTACCGCTTTTTTTGGCTATATAGAGCATTTTATCGGCTCTTTTTATCGCCTCTTGGAGGTTTTTTTCTAAATATGGATTTTTATGCAGACCGATTGAGACGCTTACGTTGATCTCATGACCTTCGTACAAAAAATGCTCTTTGAGTATATTTTTCCTTACTCTTTCGCATATATCTATGTCTGACTTTGTTTTGCTTCGGTTATTTATAAGAAGTATAAACTCCTCTCCGCCGTATCTCACTAAGATATCGCTGTCCCTGATAGAGTTTTTAAATACTTTGCTTGTACGAGAGAGAATGTAGTCTCCTGTCTTATGACCGTAGGTGTCGTTTATGATTTTAAATTTGTCCAAGTCAAGCATTGCCAAGGAGTAGTGCGATAGATTTAAGAGCGGTGCAGTCTCTTCAAGATAGTTTCTGTTGAATGTTTTTGTAAGAGGGTCGGTAAATATTTTTTTTCTGGTAACAAAGTAGTGAAATATCTGCATTACAGTCATAGCCATCAGAAGAAGAATAAAGATGATTAAAACTACAAAAAATGTCTCCAGCGGCTTGATGGATTCGAGAATAATTTTTTGGATATTTGTTGTAATGTCAATATTGAATACTCCTATGACATTTCCGTTATTTGTTATAGGGTAGAGATATGTAAGGTATAGGTTCTCAATATCGTTTAGTTGAATAATCTGTGGTTTTTTTGTCGTGTAAAGAGTGCTATACTCTGCAGAGCTTACATCAAATTTTTGATTAAAATTTGCTTTGTCGGTTTTTGATGCATCAAGAAGAAATCTAAATTTATCCTGCTCATCTTTGTATAAGATATACGCATATTTTACATTTGATGTAAGCATTAAGGAGATGATATGTTCATACTCGGCTCTTACATACTCTTTGCTAAACATAGAGAATAGATCTTCGGAGGTCTTAACATCTGAATTGTCAAGTATATCTTTTTCAATATTTTGTAAGATGTAAGAGATCTGCTCTATTTGGTGGCTTTGTATGCGCTTAAATATATCATCTTTGGTTTTTGTTATGTCGGTATAGACATAGGCAAAAAAAAGACCGAGCATAAAGAGCAGAAAAAATATTCCAAACTCTCTCTTTTTTACCATGCTCTCTCCTCTTTGTATGCGTCCAGCTCACTGGAGACTCTTATGTTTTGAAGCTCGGTTCTCGGCTCTACTATTACAATGTTTGGTCTCCCTTTTTTCCAAAAAAATGCACCGAAGCTCTCTGGAATATCTTTTAGCAGTTCATAGTTAAGAACAAAAATGGGCTTGTTTTTGCAATCTTCATCATCTTGTATGTTTTTTTTGTGCGCTACTACAATCAGAGTCGCCACTGCAGGATTGTCGCTAACTGAAAGAAAACCGTTTTTTTTAAACTCTAAGAGCAGCTCTTCATCGTCCGTCCATATGGTTATTGTCTCATTAATAGAAACATTTGAAAATACCTTCTCCAAAATCTGTGCTTGAATATCGACTCTATGGTCAGCAAATGAAGCAATTGTTAAAAAGAGAAAAAGTATAAGCGCTCTCATTTAAAATGTATACTCCGCCGTAAACAGAACTCTTCTGTCTATCGTCGATACATCGACACCGCTTATAGGTGTTTTTGAAGCTCTGTCAAAAATATTTTCCGCCTTTAGTTTTAACTCTGTCCTTTTACTTAGTCTGTATATTGCTCCAAATGAGTAGTCATAACCTCTTTTTACGTCAACTCCGTCTTGAGTTGTATATTCTGCTCTGTAAAGTAGCTCATTATAAATATCAACCTCTCCTAAGGTGTTGAAAAGCTGCAAAGAAGCCCCCTCTCGCGGAGAGTAGTAGCTGTCTCTAAACTGTCTGTATATCTCAACTTTTACTCTGTTATCAATATTGAAATTGTGCTCTACATTTGCAAAAAAGAACTTGAATTTATTTTTATCATCACTGTTTACATAGATGCTCTCTGCCGGATTTGTCATGTTGTTTTCAAATATGATTGCGTTATCCGCTTCGCTCTGTCCAAGTCCAAAACCATAAGTAGTGCCATCTCTTACATAAATAAGTTCGGCAGAAAGCGTGAGAATTTCGGCGCTCCGTAGGTCTGGATTGACTCTGTAGTTTGGTGAATAAGTTGTTTGTAGAAATGTAGGGTAGAGGTAGCTCTGCATCGCAAAGAGCTTAAACGTGAACTCATCAAAAATTCCTACATAACCCGCTCTTAGTATCTGCTCCGTCGATGATTTGTCTAAGCTGTTTTCATAATAATCAACCTTTGCACTTATCGATATAAGGTGGTTTTCGTTTATATTGTAGAGATTCTCCGCATAGAGCATGTAGATATCGAGTTTTTTCGGTCCCCAGTTCATTGCAGTATCTATACCGCCTACTATATAATCAGTTATACCGAACTTTTGATGCTTAAGCTGTGCTCCCATAAAGAGTTCGTTGTTGTCATTTATAAACCTCTTCTCTATGGAAGCACTATATACTTTTGTGCTTATGGCGGTATCTAACTGTTGTGTAAAAGGAGCGCTCATCCCAGGTAGCGGTATACCAATAGAGTCTTCGTTGTAGATTTCAAATTTTTCATAAGATGCGGTAAGCATTACTTTTAGATTGTTTTTAAAGTATTTGGTAATATGGGTATAAATATCGCCCGTGTGAGTGTATCCGTCTTTTGTTGCCATTCCCAGTCCGCTGAAAATATCATACTTTTCATTGATAGCTCCAAATTCAATGTCGTAATCATCTTTTTTTGAAAATTTAAGATACAACTGACCCCTTACTCCGTCTCTTGAGAGTTCATTGCCGCCAATAGTATAATCTTCATAGTTGTTTTTTCTTAAATCAATATTTGCCAGATATGAGTACTCATCAAAAACTTTTGCTTCAACCGCCTGAAGCGTTACACTGCCGAGCGAGTCAATGGAGGCTTGCACGGATGTACTGTTTTGGCGAGAAGGATCTTTTGTAAAGAGTTTTATAAGCAGAGTTCCGGGTTCGTTTCCGAATGTAACTGAGTTTCCGGCTTGGTAGATCTCTATATAGTCGATAAAGTAGAGACCCATTCTTCCATACTGTACCAAAACATTGCCAAGCGTTGCCGAGTTTAGTTCATGAGAGTTAATGTAAACTTTTGTAGTCAGGGAAGACATCTGCGATTCGCCGCTTCTAAGAAGCGTAGTCATACCGTTTCTCCTTGTCCCTATAGTAAAGAAACGAAGGGTTTTTAGCACATCGTTAAGAGTGTATGCTTGCATTTTGTCAAGTTCTGCTCGGGTTATAACTCTTATATGACCCGCACTCTCTTTTTTTGTGTGAAGAAATGGCTCTTCCGCGCTTTTATACTCTTTAAGAAGAGTCTCGAGAGAGAGTTCTTCCGCATACATAAGAGACGATAACAGCAAAAAGAGCGCAAAAACATACACCGACATCCCCCTAACCACCATAAAAAATAATATATCAGTATAGTAAATGAATGCTTAGTTTAGACTTGCATCTGCGAGTGTCAGGCAAAATAGAACTTCTATTTTTTCTTTTTGCAAAGCAGCAACTGCCTGAGTGAGAGTCAAGTTTGTCGTAATAATGTCATCAACTAAAATCACGCTCTTTTGCTTAAACTCTTTTAGCACAAAGTCTCTAGGATTTAGGAGCCTGAACTCCTTTGTTTTTCCGGAGTAGCTAACCCTGTTCTTTGCCCTTAGTTTGCCAAAAAGAGGCTCAATGGAGTTGCTTTTTAGAGCTTTGTTCAAAATAGCCGTATGCGAATATCCAGACCGAGCGGAGTCATCAACCCCAATTGAGACGACTTTATGCGGGTACTCAAACGCAGAGGCAAATTTTGCAATGGAGTTTTTTGCAAGAATGGAGTAGATGTAGTAGCCGACATCCGTATGTTTTGTGTGAAGTAGCTCTTTTATGTCGCTGTATTTGTAAAATGAGATAACTTCAATGTTGCCGAGGATTTTTCTTCTGTAGATGGATGGGGCTAAAAAGTTGTTTTGACACTTTTTGCAGATGTGTAAAAATGAGAGATTTTCACACATCAAGCAGCGCATTTTAGTCCATCTTCAAAACAGACATAAATGCCTCTTGCGGCAATTGAACTTTCCCTATGGATTTCATTCTTTTTTTACCGGCTTTTTGTTTTTCAAGCAGTTTTCGCTTACGCGTTATATCCCCGCCGTAACACTTGGCGGTAACATTTTTACCCATACTTTTTACAGTCTCTCTGGCAATTACCTGCGAACCCAAAGATGCTTGAACAGCCACTTCAAAAAGCTGACGAGGTATAATCTCTTTCATGTTTTTAACTAAAACACGACCGCGTGAGAGTGCCTGATTGCGGGGGACAACGATACTCAGCGCATCTACTGCCTCTCCGGCTACTTTTATATCAAGTTTTACCAAGTCGCCGACTCTAAACTCAATCGGCTCATAATCAAAACTTGCGTAGCCTTTAGATATTGATTTTAGCTTATCATAAAAGTCCATGACTATTTCGTTCATAGGCACTTCATACTCAAGCATAACCCTGTCTTGGTTAAGATAGGTCATTTTTGTTTGAGTGCCACGCTTATTTATGAGAAGAGTTATAATATTTCCAAGATATTCACTCGGAGTAATAACGGTAGCTCTAATGTATGGTTCTTCGATTCTGTCTATACGATTGACTTCCGGAAGCTCTGAAGGGTTATGAACATCAATTTTTTCGCCGTTATTGAGATAAACCTGATAGATAACAGATGGTGCGGAAGCGATTAAATCAAGGTTGAATTCACGCTCCAGTCTCTCTTTTACAACCTCCATATGAAGCATGCCCAAAAATCCGACACGAAAACCAAAACCCAGAGCCAGAGATGTTTCAGGTTGATAAGATAGAGAACTGTCATTTAGTCTTAGCTTATCAAGAGCATCGCGTAAATTTTCAAATTCGTCCGTATCTATAGGGTATATTCCCGCAAAAACAAAAGGCTTTGCCGGTTCATACTCTACAACAGGCTCTTTTGTAGGGTTTTTTGCATCTGTAATAGTGTCCCCGACATTTACAACATGTACCTCTTTTAAGCCAAGTACGACTATGCCAATCTCTCCGGTTTTTATAACAGGAGTCTTTTTGCGTTTAAGCGGATGCGGGTACATCAAATCAAGAACCTGATGCTCTTCCCCGTTACTCATGATTTTTACAAGTTGATTTACTTTTATCTCGCCGTCGAAAACTCGGACAAGACCTAGCGCGCCTAAGTAGGGGTCAAACCATGAGTCGTAAATAATGGCTTTAGTAGGAGCTTTTGGATCTCCAATGGGAGCCGGAATTCTATCTACGATTGCATCGATAAGAGCGCGGATTCCGACACCTGTTTTAGCTGAGACTAAAACAGCATCTGTTGCGTCTATTCCTATGCTTGTCTCAATCTCTTCTGCAACTTTTACGGGGTCTGCAGCAGGTAAATCTATTTTGTTTATAACAGGAATAAGCTCTAAGTTGTTCTCCATTGCCAGATAAACATTTGCAATAGTCTGTGCTTCCACGCCCTGAGCAGCGTCAACGATAAGAAGAGCACCGTCGCTTGAAGCCAGAGATTTGCTGACCTCATAAGAGAAGTCGACATGTCCGGGAGTGTCGATAAGATTTAAGATGTAGTGCTCGCCGTCTTTAACATAGTCAAGTCGCACGCTTTGAGCTTTTATGGTAATGCCGCGCTCTTTTTCGATGTCCATCGTGTCCATCATCTGCTCGCCAAGCTCTCTATCGCTGACTGAGCCGCACTCTTGAATGATTCTGTCGGCTAAAGTACTTTTGCCGTGGTCGATGTGTGCAATGATAGAAAAGTTTCTTATGTTTTTCAATGAAATATCCTAAACGAAAATTTCTGCCTCAAAGAGGCAAGCTTTAGTCGCCTCAGCGGCGCAAGCGGAGTAAAAGGGAGAGGTTCCTTTTACGGGACTAAGCAAATAACGAGTTAACGCTCTCGTTGTGATAGACTCTGCGAATAACCTCTGCAAAAAGAGGTGCGACGGTTAAAACAACAATCTTGTCATGCGGTTTTGACTCTAGCGTGTTGGTAACTATAAGCTCATCAAGCTCGCCGTTTTCTATGTTTTCATACGCTCTTCCGCTAAGAACGGCATGTGTAGCGCAAGCCATAACGGAAGTGGCACCTTTGTTTTTAAGTGCCGTTGCCGCTTTTATCATAGTTCCGGCGGTATCAACCATGTCATCAATCATAATAACATCTTTGCCGCTTACATCCCCTATGATGTTCATAACTTCACTCTCGTTTGCTTTTTCACGGCGCTTGTCGACTATGACCATCTCAAGCCCCATTCTTGAAGCAAAATAGCGAGCACGTGCTACACCGCCGATGTCAGGAGAAGCGATGATAGGATTTTTAAGATTTTTGCTTCTGATGTAGTTCTCAAAAGTAACAGAACCGTAAAGATTATCAACAGGGATATTGAAAAAGCCTTGAATCTGCCCTGCATGCAGATCGATTGTAACAACTCTGTCTATGCCCGCTGTTTCGTACATGTCTGCAACCAATCTTGCAGTTATCGGAACGCGCGGCGCAGCTTTGCGGTCTTGTCTTGCGTAACCGTAGTATGGAACAACAGCCGTAATACTTGAAGCAGATGAGCGGCGAAGCGCGTCTGTCATGATAAGAAGTTCCATAAGATTGTCGTTTGATGGCGCACCCGTTGATTGAACAATAAATACGTCACGACCGCGAACACTCTCGGCAATCTGGATTGAAATCTCACCGTCACTAAACTTTTTCACATCGGCTTTAGCCAATGGAACATCTAAAATCTGACAAACTTCTTTTGCAAATTCGACACTAGCAGAACCTGTAAAAATTTTATAACCGCGCATAGGATACCTTTTAGAAAATTTAGGAGAATTATACAAAAAGTGTGCTGAGGAGTTGTTAAAATGAAAAATACCCATGGATAGAAAAGTTCGCCAATGTGATACAATATAGTTCATAAATGCACAAAGAATTTTAAAAGCAGATGAGGATGTGTATGCAAAACAGAGGGATTTTAGAGCGTTATGAAAAGGCGCAAAGCGGAGAGATCATTATTGATATCTCCACCCAAAAAGTTGAAGATTTGTACAGTAGATTTGACAAAAAATCCCACTTTTTAAAAAAAGATCTAAATCAAGATCTTGTTGATTATATAATTGAGTGTGCAGGGGAGATTGGCGATGAGAACTTTTTGATTCGATTTAATTTTGAGTCAAAGATTGATGATGAATCAATCTCAAGACTTCAAAACATCGTAAAGAGATTTTTTGTTTATCTACAGGAGCATGAGCATACAAAAATGAAGGAGATGTTTCAAAAATCGGCGACACTACTTTTTATAGGAGCTTTTCTTGCAGCGCTCTCTATAGGCATGGCCGAGAGCGAGTTTATGGATAAAAGTATTGTTTTTTCGGTTCTCTCGGAGGGTCTTACCGTTGCGGCTTGGGTTTCACTGTGGGAGGCTTTGGCTATATTTTTGATTAAGTGGATGCCCTATAAAAAGAAAATCTCTCTTTATAAGCGCATAGCAGATGCTAAAATAGTATTTAGCTCTTAACTCTTCTATCTAGCCTGCTTGATTGCTTCAAGGGCAGCTTCATAGTTTGGTTCTGCAGTAACCTCAGGAACTATCTCTTTGTAGACAATAGTTCCGCTTCTGTCAATCACAAAAACAGCTCTGGCACTTAGACCTTTTAGCTTATTGTCAACCATTAAAACACCGTAAGCTTTGCTTACCTCTTTGTCAAGATAATCACTTGCAACTGCTAGATTTTCTATGCCGCTGGTCGTACAGAAACGCTCAGAAGCAAAGGGTAAATCCATTGAAACAACAGTGGTTTCACAGATGTCTAGGTTGTTTACATCTTCGTTAAATCTTCTTGTCTCAGCCGCACATGTGTCGGTATCTAGGGATGGCACGGTTATAAGAAGCTGGATTCTATCTTTTGCTCCGCCTATCTCTATATTGTTTAGATCAGTTCCTATCGCAGTTACAACAGGTGCTTTGTCCCCTACACCGAGTGCATCTCCCTCTAAATTGACACTGCTCCCTTTAAACATTGTTGTTTGCATTAATGTTCCTTAAATTTTTTTTAATGATATTAACATAAAAATTATATAAATTTTCTTTTATAAGCTAATTTTTTACGCAGATTTATAGGAACTGTTTTTATTGGCTATAATTTCAAAAATTTACCATCAAGAGAGTGCATGCAAAATCCTTTTGAAACCGGTCACATCAAAAACTATATTCTTTTTTATCTGAGTATAGTCCTCATTATGACGCTCTTTTTTATAGCGACAACTCTTTTTCATGATGTTGATGGTATCGAGCAAAAGTTATTTAGCACAGAGCAAAACAGCACAAAAGAAGCTTATAAAAGAGAGCAGAATAGTGTGGAAGAACAGGGCAGAGCAGAGAGGTTTAAGCTTTTAGATAAAGCTTATTAATTCTCTTTTGTAACGATATAGAGTTGTTCGTGGTTGAGGCGTTTTAGTATATCCATGACGCTGACAAAATCTTGAAATCTTGACTCTTTGTCGCTTCTTAAGACCACCGTCTGCTCTTTTGAGAGTTTTGAGAGTCTAATCTCGAGTGTCTTTAAGTCAACCTTCTCTTTCTCTATAAAAAGTTCGCCTTTGGCATTCACATAAACCGTAACCTCTTTTTTCAGATCCTCTTTTGAAGCTGCTTTTGCGCTTGGAAGCTCAATTGGGATGATGCCTTGATTGACGAATGTTGCGGTCGTTAAAACCATAACAAGAAGAACGAGCATGATGTCGATAAAAGGGATGACGTTTATCTCATCAAACCTTTTTCTAATCTTTTTACACTTTGCCATATTTAGACTTTTTTATCTTGAGTGATGTCATATACTGTAAGTATCTTCTCGACTTTGCGGAGTAAAATAGTATAAGCGACAATTGCCGGCATTGCTACAACGAGCCCCATAGCCGTAGCTTTTAGTGCAAGTGCAAGTCCCACCATAATCTTTTTTGCATCGATTGCGCCAACATCGCCCATTGTGTAAAAGGTTAGCATAATACCGATAACCGTTCCCAAAAGACCTACATATGGAGCATTTGAGCCAATGGCGCTTATAACGCTTATGTTGTCGGTCAGTTCCATCTCTAAAGTATCTCTATGGTCATACTTTTGCACATCTACAGTTGCATAAAACATCATTCTCTCAATGAAGAGCCAAAGAGTAACAACACTCATAAGAACAAGAAGTCCCATAACTCCGTAATCAAGTGCTACTTCCGCGTACGCTAACATATTTTCTTCCACTAATCTTCCTTAAATTTTAAAGTAACCGTCGTTCCGACATTCGGCTTGGATTTAAAGTTCAGCGCAATCGCGTTAGCATCGCAAAATCTCTTTACCATGCTAAGCCCTATGCCAAAACCTTTCATATTTTTGTTGCTCTGGTAGTAGTTGTCAAAAATTTTTATAAGTTCTACTTCGTCCATCCCACAACCGTAATCTTCTATGTAAAGAGAGTAGTTTTGCAATCTTATACTTATTTTGTGAATATCTCGTGAATATTTTACTGCATTGTCTATAAGATTGTCAATTACTTTTGATAAGCCTATTTTATCATTCATTATATGGTGCGGCGAGAGTTGGAGTTCAAACTCCATATGAGGGTAGATTCGCCCTAAAAACTCCACTCTGCTTTTAACAAGCTCACTAAGCTCAAACTCTTCGTATATAATGTTCGCACCCTGAAGCTTTATCATATAATCAAGTTCGTTGTAGCGCTGCTGCAGCATTTCACAGGCACTCTCTATTCTACCGGCTCTTTTGAAATCTTTCTCGCTCTCAAGATTTTTCTTTAGCATGTGTATGTTTGTCTTGATGGTGCTTATGGGAAGGTTGAGCTCATGAAGTGTCTCAGTTGAGAGATTTTGAAGGTTTGTTACATGCTCAAAGAGGGGGTCAATAGAGAGTTTTGAGATAATCACCCCCGCAAAGAGGGTTAGTACAAAAAGGACTAAAAAGAGCAAAGAGCTGTTTTGAACCTCTGCAACCGAGGTGAAGTAGTACAAAATGCCCATCAGCGCGGTAACGGTAAGCAGATAGTAGATAAAGATGCTAATACGCAGATTACGAAACAAGTCTGTACCCTATGCCTCTTACGTTTTCGATGTTTATCTCGGAAATAAGATGTTTTATGCGCGTTATATATACCCGTATTGCCCCATCACTCCCACCTTCGCTGCTACTCCAGAGCTCATCCAAGATCATCTCTTTTGGCACTGTGTTGTTTATATGTTTCATAAGCAGCAGCAGAAGCTCATACTCTTTTTTGGAGAGATCAAGCTCTTGGTTTTTGTATAAAATTCGTCTGTGAAGAGTGTCATGATGAAGAAGCTCGCAGGAGTCTGTAGCAGTGCTGTTTGCTCTTTTTAAAATTGCACTTATGCGCAGAAGCATCTCATCTACATCAAAAGGCTTGGTCATGTAATCATCCGCACCGCTTAAGAAGCCTCTCTTTAGTATCTCTTTGTTTTTATGGGATGTTAAAAACATGGCAGGAGTCTTGTCATCAGAATCTCTAAGCTCTTTTAGAAGCGTCATGCCGTCAATTATCGGCACGTTTACATCCAAAAGATAGAGGTCAAACTTGTGAGCATAGGTCATCTCAATAGCGCTCTGCCCATTTGTTACATGCGTTACCTCGTACTCGGCATCTTGCAGAAGATCTATGATAGTATCTGCAAAGAGAATGTCGTCTTCAAGCAGCAGTATTTTATTCAATGCTCTCTATCGCCCAGTTTATAACTCTGCTTGCATACATCGGGATAACACCGTTGTAGGTCTCAGGCACAACAAAAGGGCGCTTTTCTAAAATAACCTCTTTAAACTCAGGACAAATTCCATAGATATTTTGCGCATTGTCGCTCACAAAAGCTTGAAGATTATCAAGTTTATCGTACTGCTCAAATATTTCACACAGAAGCTGAAGCGCTATCGGTGCGCTAAAAACTCCTGCCGCACAGCCGGAACACTCTTTTTTCTCTTTTGAGTGAGGTGCCGAATCTGAACCGAACATAACCTTTGGGTGCGCTTCAAGAGCAACGCTCAAAAGCGCATCTAAATCTTCGGGTCTTTTTGCAATCGGCTTGCAGAAGTTATGCGGCATCATCATCCCGCCGACAACATCATCAAGCGTTAAGAGGAGGTGATGCACGGTTATGGTCGCATAGAGATTTTTGTGTTTATCAAGCATCGCAACCGCTTCTTTTGTCGTAATATGCTCCATAATGATTTTTAAATCAGGAAAGTTGATCGCAAGAAGCTCGTAGATACTCATAAACTCCGCTTCTCTATCCATCACAAAACCGTCAGTCTCGCCATGTACACAAAGAGGAATCCCAAGTATGCTCATAGCCTCAAGCGTCTCGCGCATCTCCTCTATGTCAAATGATGAAACACCGCCCTCGGAGTTTGTCGTAATGCCCGCAGGGTAGAGCTTAATCGCCGTAATATGCTCTTTTGCATCGGCTAGAAATTTTTTGCCGTAGTTTTTATAAAAAAGCGTCATGTAAGGCTCAAAGTAGTCGTTTGGAACCGCTGCAATGATGCGCTCTTTATAAGCTTTTACATCTTCAAGCGTAGTAACGGGTGGAACAAGGTTTGGCATGATTAGAGCGCCGCTGAAACTGTAGGCACTAAGAGGCGCAACATTTTCAAGCATGACTCCGTCGCGAAGATGGAGGTGCATGTCAAGGGGCATTAAAAGTGTGTGGGTTTTCATAGAGCATCCTTTGCACTTTGTATAAGATTGTTCATCTCTTTTTCGTAGAGTTTTGCCTCTTCCTCTGAGGTCGATTCAAAGCGGGTAACAAGAACCGGAGTCGTGTTGCTAGCACGTACAAGCCCCCACCCATGTTCAAAGTTTATGCGTACCCCATCAACATCAATGATATTTTTGATGACAGGAAATGACTTGGGAGGATTTTTGAGAAGCTCTTTAACTTTGTCTATGATTTTAAACTTCTCGCTCTCGGTAGTGTGAACTTTTATCTCCTCGGTTGAGAAAACCTTTGGAAGTTTTGCAAGCTCAGCGTCGAGATCAACTCCGTCATGGATAAGCTCCAGCATTCTAAGCGTTGCATAGATGGCGTCATCGTAACCGAAATAGCGGTTTTTGAAAAATATATGCCCGCTCACTTCACATGCAAGGTCTGCGCCAATCTCCTGCATCTTTACTTTTATATTTGAGTGACCGGTTTTATACATAATAGCTTTTGCACCGCGCTTCTCCAACTCGTCATACATAACTTGCGAACACTTTACCTCGCCCACGACGGTTGGTCTGTCCATCTTCATGGCAAAGAGAAGTGCCATCATGTCGCCTTTGATGTTGTTTTTATGTGTAAGCACGGCGATTCTGTCTGCATCTCCGTCGTACGCAAAAGCTATGTCGCCCTCGGCTTCTAGAAGCTTTTTTACATCCTCTAGATTGTGTTCATCTGATGGGTCGGGATGATGGTTTGGAAAAGTTCCGTCAGGCTCAATATAGAGACCCTTTGTCTTGAGTCTTAAAGTGTTAAAGATTCTTTCGGTAACAATTCCGGCAACACCGTTTCCGCAGTCATAGACGATGCGCGTAGGCATATCTTTGAGGTGGGAAAATTCGCTGATAAGAAAGTCAACATACCTTGTAACCGCATCTATCTCCGTTACATCTCTTTGTGGTACATGTGGAAACTCCATCGTCCCACACTCACGACCAAGAGCATAGATGTCCTCGCCAAAGAACGGCGCTTTGTCTATAGTTATCTTAAATCCGTTGTATTCGCTAGGGTTGTGAGAGCCTGTGATCATAATAGAAGCAGATGGAGTGACGCTACCATGTTCTATTGCCCACTCCTGATAGTTTGTAAAGTAGTTTACCGGAGTAGGAACAAGCCCCATATCCAGAACTTTTTTGCCGCCTGCATTTAGTCCATGAACAAGATACTCAAAGAGAACGGGAGAGTGGCTTCTAGCGTCATACCCGACAGCCACATACTCGCCTTTGATTTTTGAAGCAAGCGCATAACCTATACGCACAACGCTCTGCTCGTTTAACTCTTTTTCGTAAATCCCTCTGATGTCATACTCTCTGTAGATGCTCAATGCTTTGCCTTTTATCGTTTTATGAGTGTAATTTTACTATAATTCTCTTTCTCTTTCATGAGAGCTATAAAATATTAAGAGATTTTTTAAAATTTTGATTGTGCTATAATACAACCAATAAAAAAAGGAGTTTGTATCATGCTTGAAGCTCTAGATTTACAAAAAATGAGTATTTCAGATAAGTTTTTGATGATGGAAGAGTTGTGGGAAGATTTGAGCCAAAATGCTTCTGCAAATGGTTTTTCACCTCAGTGGCACTATGATGAACTTGCTCAGAGAGAGAAAAAAATCCAAGATGGAGAGTTTAAGTTTTCCTCACTATCTGAAGCAAAAAAGAGACTAAGAAACTCCATTTATGAAAATTGAAATCTTAGGCTTTTCCTACCACACAAAACGGATAAGCGCATCTAGTGTGTCATAATCGTACTTATAGTCCAAACTTGGCACTTCCATATCGTATGTTCTGTACTCCAGTGCGAGTGCTACATGTTCAAAAAATTTATAAGAGACTCCCGCACCATAACCAAAACCGTCTGCTGACGTGCTTGAGCTGATAGCTTGCACCTGATAACCTGCTATACCGTAGAGTGCAAGCGGCTTTGTCGGGCTGTACCCTAAATGAAAATCAACTCCCAGACCGTTAAACCAAGAGCTACCCGTCGCACTGCTCTCTTCATAATCGCCCTGATGGTATGAGCCACTAAATCCAACCATAACGCAGTTGCTAAAGACTTTGCTAAAACCGTAACCGATACTAAAAGATGTTGTTGACTGCTCCATTATATCTGCTTTAGATGCACCTACGTAGACATAATTCTCTGCCATAAGGCTTGACGCCAACGAGAGAGCCAAGAGGCTTGAGAGTGCTGATTTTTTTAACATGTAGAACCTCTTTTGTAATTTTAAAGATGTAGATTAAGTATGCGTTCCCACTTGAAAAGCGGGAACGAGAAAAAAGAGATACTAACTAAATTTTACTTACACGCCCAAGGACTCTCTTTGCATATAATATCAAGATTTTTTTGAGCATTTTGATTACCCTGCTGTGCAGCAACACGGAAATGTTCATAAGCTTTTATTTTATTTATCCCAACACCATCTCCAAAATAATAACATATTCCTAAATTATAATTTGCATCAGAATAATTTGGTGAAAACTCCACTGCTTTTTTAAATATTTTGCACGCATTGGTAGTGTCTTCGATTTTGTTGTACTGAACACCTGCATTAAAGTACATTCCAGCACGATATTTTTCATAGTTATCATATGGGTTTGTTTGCATTGACTGATACTCTTTTAAAGAAATCTGTGCAGCTCTTACACACAACAAGGGGTCTGAACCAAGTTCACAAGACATCATTTGGTTCCTTAGTTCATTTTTGAATAAATCATTTCCAAATACTGATAAATAAAATAACGCTATCATAACTAGACTTTTCATTATCTTCCTCCATTTATAAATTTTGGCAATGCCTCTTTGAGTTTTTCTTGTAAATCGTATGCGTCTTTGTAAAACAGTACTCTTCTATGTTGTGTATCAAAATGAAGTTTTGTATCATCTTTAGCTATAAGCAAGATATCAATTCCCTCGTTTCCTACACCATCCGCGTATCCTAACTCGTAATAAACATTAGGATTGCTGTATGTTAAATCTAGAATAATAAATTCAGACTCTTCTATTAACTGCTTAATATCATCAATTATTGTATTGGAATTTGCTAATTCATCTACCCTCACTGATTTTAAGTTTTGTTCCTCGCAAGATTTTTTAAGCACTCGATAGATATCATCAGTACCATAAAACTGCATTCCTAAAAAGACTTGATTTTCTGTAAAAGATTCATATTGAGACATCTTTTTATCCTTTTTTGCATTTAAAACTAGCTCATTGCAACTTAGTGTTTGAAATGAAAATAGACTTTACCCCCCCCTTATTAATAAATGCTTAAACAACAAGATTTTCTTTATTTTCACGGTTTTAGTGTGGATATTTACAGAAGGTAGGAAGTGTAAATTTTGTAGGGTAAGCGTGTAGAAGTTTAAGCGTGAATTTGGCGTATTTTTAAGAAATAACACCAGAAATTTCATCCACAAGTTTTGGATACTTATTGTCAAAATCATCCAAAAAGTGTTTATCAGCAAGTATAATCTCATCAAGCAGTGAGCGAGGAAAACTTTTAAGTCGCACTATAAGCTCTTCATCGCTAAAACCTGCTTTTTCATGAGCTGACTCCACTATTTGAGTCCAGTCAAATTTATGATATTTCCAAATCAGATAGATGTCAAAAATATCTTTCGGGTTGTCTCTTCCTATGACTGCCGTGAGTTTATTGCTTAGGATATTTTCAATATTGTCTATGATATAACCCTCTTTTGTTACAACAACATCTTTATATCTTGCATCTGTGTCATTTACAAAATCTACTTGCAGAAAATTGTTGATTTTATATCTTGTGAAATCTTTTGACTCTACCTCGACGCTAAGGTCAAATTTAGCCGCAAGTGCTTGTTTTATCTTTTTGATGGCAAAACTGTATCTTGGGGAGTTGTTGGTAAAAAAGTCTAAATCATCCGAATATCTTTTTTCTTGATAAAATCTGCTAAGGCAAGTGCCGCCCGTTAGGTAAAAAATATTTTCAACACTAAAGATTACATCTAAAACTTTATCTTGAAGCTCATAGAGTTTTTGATAACCAAAATTTATGCTATCCATTTAAGCTCATCTATTAAAAGAGGTTTGTTAAAAAAATAGACCTCCGCCATATTTTTTCGTTTAAAAGCAAACTCGCCGTTAAATTGGGGTACTTTGTAGTTTTTTAAAAGAAGTCTTAAGTCATCTTGGCTAAATATGGTCAAATCAGAAAAAGGTTTCGTGCTGTTTAGCAAAATTTTTTCAAACAAAAATGACTTTTTTTGCAAATCATTACCCTCTGCCATAGCTTTTATATCTTTGGCTTCAAGCCTCATATCCCAAAAACAATCATTGAGTATTCTTTGATAATCTAACATTTTTACCGCCTTTTATAGTGTGATGTTAACATATTTTTACCCAAAGATGAACTACCTTGCTAAATTTCATTGTAACCCAAAGAGCACTCTATAAGCCTCAAATAACTCTCTTATGCTATTATTATAAAAATTAAATTTTATAAAAGAAGATTCACCATGAGCAAAGTAGAAACTATTTACCTAAAAGATTATAAACCGAGCAGTTTTACCATTAAAACATGCGATTTGGTTTTTGAGCTGTTTGAAGAGCATACACAGGTTACAAGCCTCCTGAGTGTTACAAAAGTGGACAAAAGCGCAAAGGATTTAGTGCTAGATAGTCTTGAACTTGAGCTTCTTGAGATATATTTGGACGATAAAAAGTTAGACGAGAGCAGATACGTCATTGAAGATGAGCATTTGAGAGTTTTAAACGTAGCCGATGAGTTTAAACTAATCATCATCAACAAAATCTATCCGCAGCTAAACAGCGAGCTGGAGGGGCTTTACAAGTCAGGGAATATCTTCTGTACGCAAAACGAGCCTGAGGGATTTAGACGCATAACTCCATACCTTGACCGTCCCGATGTTATGGCGGTTTTTAAGACGACTCTTGTGGCAGACAGGGAGCGTTACCCGATTTTGCTAAGCAACGGAAACAAAGAGTCAAACTTCAGACTTGATGACGGAAGACACGGTATCACATGGTTTGACCCGCATCCAAAACCCTCATATCTTTTCGCACTTGTTGCGGGAGATTTGGGAGTAGTGCAGGATAAGTTCGTGACAAAGAGCGGTAAATATGTAAGACTCTATATCTACACCGACAGAGGAAACGAGTCGAAGTGTAAACATGCCATGAAGTCGCTAAAAGATGCTATGAAGTGGGATGAGGAGGTTTACGGACGTGAGTATGATTTGGAGCTTTATAACATTGTTGCGGTTGATAGTTTTAACATGGGGGCGATGGAGAACAAGGGTCTAAATATCTTTAACTCAGCTTATGTTTTAGCAGACGAGGACAGCGCTACTGATGCCAACTTTATGGGTATTCAGAGCGTTATTGCGCATGAGTATTTTCACAACTGGACGGGAAACCGCATCACATGCAGAGATTGGTTTCAACTCACTCTAAAAGAGGGTTTGACGGTCTTTCGCGACCAGTGCTTTTCGGCTGATCTAAACTCAAAAGAGGTACAGCGCATCGAAGATGTGGATGCTCTAAGAGAGAGACAGTTCGTAGAAGACTCTTCGCCGACAGCACATCCTATCCAGCCCGACTCTTACATCGCCATCAACAACTTTTATACGGCTACGGTCTATGAAAAGGGCGCTGAAGTTATCCGTATGCTGCACACTCTTTTAGGAGAACAGAAATACCGCAAGGCAATGGATCTCTACTTTGATGCGTTTGATGGACAAGCGGTTAGAACGGATGATTTTTTATGGGCGATGAGTGAGGCAGGCGGAATTGATCTGGAACAGTTTAAAAGGTGGTACCACCAATCTGGTACGCCGAAGCTGCATGTAGATGAGAAGTTTGAGGACGGCAAATATAGCTTGACATTGACGCAGAAGGTTCCAAAGGCGGTTGATGGAAGCGAGCAGAAACCATACTTTTTTCCTCTGAAAATGGCTCTTTTGGATGAGAGCGGCAAAGAGATAGAGGCAAAAACGCTAATAGTGAGCAAAGAGAGCGAGGAGTTTGTTCTCAAAACTGACAAAAAGCCTATTTTGTCAATTAACAGAGATTTTTCGGCACCTATTATCGTTGAGCTAAAAGAGAGTAATTACGCTTTTTTAATGAAGCATGACAGCAACAGCTACGTAAGATACGAATCGGCGCAATCCTTTGGGCTTGTGGCGATAGAGAGCATTATGAGAGGCGAGGCAATCGATGAGGAGTTTGTAAAAGCTTTCGGGCACGTTTTGGATGATAAAAAACTTGACCTCTCGTTTAAGGCGCTTTTGATGGAGCTGCCGAGTGTGAGCGCGATTATGCAAAGACAGGAGGTTGTCGATTTTGAGCTGATTTACGAGGCAAAAGAGAAGCTGCAAAAGCATCTTGCTCTTACTTTTAAAGAGAAGCTTTTGGGTATTTACAGTGAAAACCACACACCGGACTCCAAAGAGCTTGACGCTCTTAGTATTGGCAAAAGAGCCATAAAAAACCGTGCTTTAAAACATCTCTGTGCCCTAGAGGGTGATGAGGTTATTGCAGTTGCAAATACCCAATATAACAACTCTGTAACCATGACGGACAGAATAGCCGCCCTTGATATTTTAGAAAACTCTTCGCCAGAGCTCTCAGCCGTTGCACTTGGGCATTTTTATAAAAAGTACAACAGAGATACGCTTGTTATGAACAAGTACTTCTCTCTGTTGGCGGCATCGCACAGAGATGGAACGCTTGATCGTGTTATGGCGCTTCAAAACGACCCTGCTTATAATGAGCTGGTTCCAAATCTTGTCCGCTCGCTTATAGGTGTTTTTGCAAGAAACTACAAACACTTTCACGCAAAAGACGGCTACGGTTATAAATTTGTTGCAGATAAGATTATAGACATCGATAAGATAAATCAACAGATGGCATCAGGGCTTGCAGGATCGTTTAAAATATATAAAAAAATGAATAAAGTAAATAAAAAATTGATGAGAGCAGAGCTACAGAGAGTGCTATCGGAGCCATCGCTTTCAAAAAATGTTTATGAAATTGTGAGCAAAATACTCAAAGTATAATTATAATAAAATGTAAAGAAACTCTTTACATTTTTAAGATACTATTGTGGCAGGTTTTTATACTTAAAACAATAAAAAGGATCTATTATAATGGCTAGATTAGTTGTTCTTGGTGGAGGAGTTTCAGGTCATACTGCTGCTACCTTTGCCGCAAAATGGTTAGGCTCTGCCCACGAGGTAGTTGTTGTGACACCAAATTCAAAATGGAATTGGATTCCATCAAATATCTGGGTCGGTGTCGGTGAGATGAGCAAGGAGGAGGTCACTTTTGATCTAGCTCCGGTTTATGCCAAAGCAGGTATTAACTACAAACAGGCAAAGGCTGTTTCAATCAATCCAGAGGGTTCTGAGTCAAGCGATAAGCCTTTTGTTACTATCGAGTATACGCTTGCAGGACGCGAGGGCGAAGTTGAGAATGTTGAGTATGATTATCTAATCAATGCAACTGGACCAAAACTTAACTTCGGTGCAACCGAGGGACTTGGAGTAGGCTCCGAACTCGGCGAGTTTACAGTTTCGGTTTGTACGGCAGACCATGCTACTCATGCAAATGAAGAGTTCCAAAAATGTATCCAGAAGATGAAACAGGGCGAACGCCAAAAGTTTTTAATAGGTACGGGACACGGTATGTGTACATGCCAAGGTGCTGCTTTTGAGTATATTTTCAATATTGAGCATGAGCTTAAAAAAGCTGGTGTTCGTGATATGGCTGAAGTAAAGTGGATCTCAAACGAGTCTTTCTTGGGCGATTTTGGAGTCGGCGGACTTCACATGAAGAGTATGGGTTTTGCGGTTAGTTCAAAAATCTTTGCCGAGTCTCTATTTACCGAGAGAGATGTTGATTGGATAATAGGCGCTCATGTCAACAAGGTTGAAAAAGGAAAAGTACACTATGAGCTGCTTGATGGCTCAATGGGCGAAGAGGAGTTTGACTTCTCAATGCTGATTCCTCCATTTGCGGGCGTCGGTCTTAAGGCTTACGGTAAAGATGGTTCGGATATTACAAGTACGGTTTTTGCTCCAAACGGTTTTATGAAAGTTGATGCTAATTACTCTGCAGGCTCATATGAGAACTGGAAGGCAAGCGATTGGCCAAAAACTTACCAAAACCCGGCCTATGCAAATATGTTTGCCTGCGGAATTGCGTTTGCTCCTCCACACCCAATCTCCAAACCTATGAGCTCACCAAACGGAACTCCTATAAGCCCGACTCCTCCAAGAACGGGTATGCCATCAGGTATTATCGGAAAAGCGGTAGCTCACAGTATTTGTGACAGAATTTTAAAGGGAGAGAGTGCTCCTCTTCATGAAGCTTCTATGGCTCACATGGGTGCAGCTTGTGTTGCATCGGCAGGAAAAGGTTTATTTGATGGAACAGCCGCTGCGATGACTATCTATCCTGTTGTTCCAGACTTTGAAAAATACCCGGGAACCGGTCGTGATACAGAGTATACATTTGGCGAGATTGGTCTTGCAGGTCACTGGATTAAACATATCCTTCATCACCTATTTATTTGGAAGGCTAAGCTAAAAGCTGGCTGGACAATGATCCCTGAATAGAATTTAAGAATAGACATTAAAGGAGATACATCATGGAAAAGAAAGCAGAACACAACATTAAGGCATACGGCAAAAATTTTACAACAATGACACCCGGTTCATTTGCTATAAAATTAAGAACATGCAAAATCTGGCAATTTATCAGATTTATAATTATTAATATAAAAATGTTAGTAGTGGTAAGAAAAAGTCACTAACTCATCAAAAACAGAGACCCTGCAAATTGCAGAGTCTCTGTCTATTCTGATTTAACACCCCAAATAAGGTACTTTAATGATTAGAGAAATAATTACCTACCCAACCCCGCCCAGTGTACAATATGCGACAGATGTTAGAACTTTTAACGAAGAGCTCTTCTCTCTAATTGAGGACATGAAAGATACTATTGAAGCCAACTCTTTAGATGGTCTTGCCGCATTTCAGATCGGTAGTTATTATAATGTTGTAGTTATTAAAAAAGAGGATGGGACGTTTTTAGAGCTGATAAACCCGAGGCTTATAAGCAATGGCGGCAGGGTAACAACGGTGGAGAAAACGGCTTATTTCCCCGGACTGAGTGCAAATGTAACAAGGTATGAGAAGATAAGTGTTATTTATCAGGATAGGGAATCAAACCAGCACTCCTTAAGGGCAGAAGGAGATCTTAGTATTTTACTTCAGAGAAAAATCGACTATACATTTGGATCGAGTTTTTTCAACAAGTTAAATAAACAAGAGAAGAAACTCTTTGAGAAAAAACTTGATTTTGGAAGCGATATTGCAATCTCGGAGGCTTGTCCAACAAAATTCAATAGAGATTACATTGTTAAAGCTGTTAATATTGCGATGATTGTAATGTTGGTTTTACTGATGGCTTCACTATTTGTCTCTAAAGAGACCTCAGAGCAGCTGTGGAGTTATCAAAAATACCTATTTTTTGCTACCATAGTTTTAAATATTATATACTTTTTTTATGCACAGTACGAAGGCAAAAAATTTACATCCTGCACAAGTTGCCAAATCGGAAATATAATAGGAACGGCACTGATTTCGCTGATAAAGATATTTGCTATTATGTTGATATCATATTTAATAATGTAGGAAGAGTGAACGAGAATGGGAAAAGAACTACTAAATCTTGTAAAAAATCAAAATATTTTAATCGAATCAAAAGAGACCGTACTTTTAAGTTGGATATCTTATGAGTCCCTTCAAAAATTGCTTAAACTTCATGATATTGATAAGAATCTATTTTTACAAGAGTACGGCGGCGGTGTATTTGACTACTTTATGGGCGTAATAGCGGGAAGTGTAAAAATCGGAAACTGCCCGATTATGCAGAAACTACTTTTATACCTAAAAGATAAAGATATTAGATCGGATGAACTCTTTGAGATTTGCAGCCATTTTAAAAGAGGAATGGTTGAGTTTACATTTGACGCCAAGATTAACTCCAAAGAGCTTTTTGATGAGCTCTCATACATTTTTGACAAAAACTTTCAGAGCATATTGAAATACTACTCAGATACGATTTTTGAAAAAGAGCAGGAGATAACCAGGCATGTAAAGCTCTTAAATGAGTACCAAAAAGCACTTGATGAGAGCGCAATAATCTCCAAAATGGACCAAAACGGAATTATTACCTATATCAACGAAAAATACGTAAAACTTAGCGGATATAGCACTGATAAGCTTATGGGAAGTAAGCACAGCATGACTAAGCATGAGGATATGCCCGAGGAGTATTTTGAAGATATGTGGTTTCAGCTTGAAAATGCAGGCATCTTTAGAGGTACGATTAAGAACAGTAAAAAAGATGGAGGATACTTTTATATAGACGTGACAATCGCCAAGATAATAGACCCCTATGATGATTCAATCGAGTATATATCGATAGGCAATGACGTTACAACGCTAATAGACGCCAGACTTGAGGCTCAAAAAGCTTCACATGCAAAGGATTACTTTCTCTCAAATATGTCGCATGAGATTAGAACGCCATTAAATGCTATTTTGGGTTTTGTCAATCTTCTTATAGACCAAGAGGATCTCTCAAAGCAGCATAGAAAATATCTAGAGATTATTTTAAACAGCGGAGAGAATCTCTTAAGCATAATAAATGATATTTTGGACTTTACAAAACTAAGAAGCGGCGAGTTTACAATTGAACCCAGAATTTTCTCTATTCACAATGAGATTAGTCACACGCTAGAACTTTTCGTCGCTTCCGCAAATGCTAAAGATATCGTGCTTACCTCTTTTATAGATCCTACAATACCAAAAGAGCTATATGCAGACTCATTAAGAATTAAACAAATTCTCTCAAACCTCTTAAGTAACGCTATAAAGTTTACAAAGGTAGGCGGGCATATACATGTTGAGGCGGTATGTAAAAAAAATAATATCTTAAAAGTAAGTGTTAACGATAACGGTATTGGTATAGCGCAAGAGGATATAAGAAGCATTTTTACCGCATTTTCACAGGCTGGAAGATGGGAGGCAGCGGAGCTTGAGGGAACTGGGCTTGGACTATCCATCTGTCATCAGCTTGCAGAGCATATGGGTGGAAGTGTGCATGTCACATCAAAACTTGGAGAGGGGAGCACTTTTTGGGTGGAGATTCCTGTTGAGATCCATGACTATGAATGCCAAATGTTTAGTGATTTAGATGAGCTAAAGAGGTTAAAGACCATTTTTTACTCAAAAGATATGATAAGAGGGTACAAGGCGGACTCATTTTTAAAATACTCTGATATGTTCAATATGAGCATAGAGATGGTGGATAACCTGGATGGAGAGTTTGATATAGCTATATTTTTAGATGACTATATTGAGGGTGAAATTAAGGAGAATATTATAAACTCCAACAAAAAATATGTTGCCATTACCAGCAACCCGAGTGACAAGTATGAGAAGTATCCGCACATATCATCTGCTTGTTTTCCTCTTTATTGCTCAAAAATCAGAACAACATTTGAGGAGCTGCTTTACCCGGACTCATTCTCTGTCCATAAGCAAAGTAAGAGTATGAAATTTCAAGGGCATGTTTTAATAGCGGAGGATAATGAGGCAAATCAGGAGCTTATTAAAATCTTACTTACCAAATATGGTCTTACTTATGATCTGGCGACAAACGGGCTAGAGGCCGTTAACCTTTATAAAGCAAAAAAATATGACCTTGTTTTAATGGATGAGCAGATGCCTGTCATGGATGGAAATGAGGCTGTTGGAAATATAATAAAGTATGAAAAAGAGAGAGGGTTAAAACATACTCCCATATCTGCTTTGACGGCAAATGTTATAAAAGGGGCGAAAGAGAGAGGGCTAAAGAGCGGGTTCGACTCCTTTTTGGGAAAACCAATTGTTATAAAAGAGCTTGAGAGAGTCTTTTTTAACTATCTTCAGGTTTCAGAAGAGGCGGTAGAGTGTTTAGAGCTAGTCGAGCATATAAATACAATAGAGGGACTTGATTATGATAAGTTGAGTCAGGAGTTGATGTTAAGCGGCGACGAGTTGATTATGCTTGTGGAGCTTTTTTTGAAAAAAATGGCAAAACAAATTCCGGATTTACATAGTGCCATAAAATCAAGAGATTACAAAAAAATAGCGCTTATTGCCCACAGTATAAAAGGCTCAAGCGGTAACTTCAGGATTGAGTCGGTGCAAGAAGAGGGTGAGAAAATAGAGAAGATGGCAAAAGCCAAAGAGAAAGATTTTGACTATGAACACTCTTTTGAAAAGATAAAAATTGCTCTTGAGGCTATAAAAGTAAAGTAATTAGCTACTTCTCTATGCAGTAACCGATTCCTGAGGCATTTTTAATTATATCGGTAGGGAGTTTGTTTCTTAGTCTCCAGACAAGAGTTCTTATGCTGTTCTCCGTTGCTCCATTCTCTTTCCAGACATAATCTATTGCTTGTGAAAAGCTGATGGTGTGTCCAAGTTTTGCGACAAGAAGTCTTAGAATCGCTCTCTCTTTTTTTGTCAGTTTTATCTTTTCATTGTTGTAGAATATCTCATCTTGGGATATGTCCATATGGTAGCCGTTAGCAAAAAATATAATGGGCTTGTCTGACTCTCTTTTAGCATAAAGAAGCTTCTCTACGCTGTTTTGATCAAGTTTAGGCATAACCGCCTCTTCGCTTCTTTTGTTCTCCATCTCAAACTTGAAAATAGCCATCTGTATAGTTGCGTGCAGAGAGGATGGGTCAAAAGGTTTTACGATGTAGCCATAAGGCTCCGTCTTGATTGCTTCTGCTATTATATCATCGTCGGCATAGGATGTAAGATAGATAAATGGTATGGAATAGTTTTGTCTAATAGTTTTGGCAAGTTCGATTCCGTCGCTACTCTCTTGAAGAGAGATATCTATAATAATAACATCCGGTCTGTAAGAGGATAGCTTCTCTTTAGCCTCTGTTGCATTATCGTACATCCCGACTATCTCATAGCCGTGCTTTTGAAGAGACAACTTGAGGTTTAGGGCTGTGATCTCATCATCTTCAACAATCATAATAGTGTGTTTATTCATAGTTAATCCAATATAAGCATATATGTAATTATAATCTAATTATAGTATAAGTTTTTTTAATCCCATAATAAAAATGTGATAAATGTGATAATATTGTTACAGCATTACACTTTATATGTATAAATATCAATTTTCTTTTATTTTTGGAATGGCGTTTGCTGTAGTTAAAAAATGTTTTTAAGGAAACCCAGTGAATTTTATGGAGACTCTAAAGCTCAGAGGCAAGCTTTTGTTTATTTTTATAATTATTACGGTTGGCTTGGTCGTTGTCGGCGTGATGGGAACAATAAACTTAAAATCTATGAAAAAGAATCTTGATTCACTCTATTTCGGCTCTCTTGTTCCTGTTACGGAGTTAAATAAAATTCTTCAAACATATCATAGAACTTTAGGAAGTACGCTATATAAAGCGAAAAATGCTCAAATCTCTCCTGATGAGGTTAAATCGCGCATAAAATCCGCGATAGAGAGCATTGAGAAAGAGTGGGAAAGCTACGAGAAGCACTTTAAGAGAGATTATGAGCTTGGTTATATTGAGTATGCAGCATTCGAGATAAAGGCTGCCAATAGCTATTTTAGCAGTGCAGTAGAATCAATTGAGAATGGGAGCGATATGAAAAATTTATCGCTTAGCAGTGTTGAAAATAGAATTTCTCATATACATCAAGTTGTGAATAAACTAATCACTTATGAAGTTGATGTCGCAAAATATGAGCGCAAAAACTTTCTAGCTCTTTATGAGGCACTTTTGATGAAAGTCGGCTCTATTTTAGTGCTGGTAATATTTGGCGTGACGGTAATATCGTTTTATGTATTTAAGAGCATACAAAGCGATCAGACCTCACTAGAGATATTTGCAAAAAAATTAAAAATTGCAAATAAAAAGCTTGAGAATGCTTCGTATACGGACTCTTTAACGGAACTTCATAACAGAAGATACTTTAACCTTGTGTATGACAGAGAGATAAAAAGAGCAAAAAGAAACAACAGCAGCATTACCTTTATGATGCTAGATATTGACTATTTTAAACAGTATAACGATACATATGGGCATATAGAGGGAGACGCAGCTCTGAGGAGTGTTGCGAAAGTCTTTAAAGATCTCTTTAAACGTCCAAGTGATTTTGTATTTAGACTCGGAGGAGAGGAGTTCGGAGTGCTTTTTAGTGAAGTGGATGAGGAGAATAGCGCAATTATTGCCAGAAATATTTGTGATGCCGTAAAAGGGTGCGGGATTAAGCATGAAGGCTCGAAAATAAATGAGTTTTTAACAGTATCAATCGGGGTCGCTTGCTGTGTGGCTGATGAGGCACTAGATGATGAAGTGCTTATAAGCAAAGCGGATGAGATGCTCTACCGCGCAAAAGAGAGCGGAAGAGACGGATATAGCATAACGACGAACATAAGTGTCACGACCCCGCATATTGCCCAGAGAGCGAGCGCTTAAACTAGTCCTTGCTCGATCATAGCGTCGGCTACTTTTCTGAATCCTGCAATATTCGCACCTAAAACTAGATTTGTAGGTTCGCCGAACTCGGCAGCGGTCGTGCTCGCATTTACATAGATATTTTTCATGATTTGTGCAAGTTTTTCATCAACTTCTTCAAAAGTCCAATTAACCATAGATGCATTTTGTGCCATCTCTAGCTGACTTGTTGCAACACCGCCAGCATTTGCTGCTTTACCCGGGCCGTAAGATATTTTCGATTTAACGAAAAGATCAACTGCTTCAGGAGTTGAAGGCATATTTGCACCCTCGCTTATACAAACACAGCCGTTTGCAAGAAGATTCTTCGCATCATTTAGATTGAGTTCATTTTGAGTAGCACTTGGAAATGCCGCATAACATGGAATTGTATAAACTCCGTTGCAGTCTTCAGGATACTCTTCTAGCGGAGTATATTTTGCATTTGGTCTGCTTTTTAAATACTCTGTCAGTCTCTCTCTTCTTACCTCTTTTAAATCTTTTAAGAGCTCTAAGTCGATTCCCTCTTCGTCATAAATCATACCGTTTGAGTCGCTGCATGTAACAGGAATAGCTCCAAGATGGTAAAGTTTTTCGATTGTGTAGATAGAGACGTTTCCACTTCCCGAAACTACACACTTTTTACCATCTAGAGTCTCGCCTTTGTCTTCAAGCATATACTTAGCAAAATAGACGGCTCCATAGCCTGTAGCCTCCGTTCTTACAAGTGAACCGCCCCATCTGAGTGATTTTCCGGTAAGCACGCCTTCGTATTTGTTAGCAAGTTTTTTATACATACCGAACATGTAGCCGATTTCTCTGCCTCCAACCCCGATATCTCCTGCAGGAACGTCTGTATTTGCACCAATGTGTCTGAAAAGTTCGCTCATAAATGCTTGACAAAATCTCATGACCTCATTGTCAGATTTGCCTTTTGGATTAAAATCGCTTCCCCCTTTTCCGCCTCCGATTTGAAGACCTGTAAGCGAGTTTTTGAAAATCTGCTCAAATCCTAAAAACTTAATAACGCCTGCATTTACGCTTGGGTGAAATCTAAGACCCCCTTTGTATGGTCCAAGAGCCGAGTTGAACTCTATTCTATACCCCTTGTTTACTTGAATTTCGCCGTTGTCATCAACCCAGTTTACACGAAAAAGTATCTGTCTCTCAGGCTCAACAATTCTCTCTATTATTTTGTGTTTTCTATATTTTGGATATTTTTCCATTAACGGGCGGAGTGATTCAAGAACCTCTTCGGCAGCTTGATAAAACTCTTTTTGAGACGGGCTAGATCTCTTTAGGTATTCAAAAACGTCTTTTACGTATGGCATATATCTTTCCTTTTTTTTAAATAGGTAGGGATGATACTATAAAAAAAATTAAATTTTCTATAATGAAGGCTATATTTAATAAATTATTAAAAAAAATAATTAATTTTTCATCATTTTAAATTGACAAATAAAATATATTTTGGTAGCCTTGGTAGAGGTGCTCACTATTTTTGCACTGTTGAAATTTTGAAGGAATGCAAATATGAAAATATCTAAAGAGAAATTAGAAGAGGCAAAAGAGGTAGCTAGAGATTGGCAGCTCTATATACAGGAGCATAGAGAGAGCGTCGAAGAGAAGTTTCATGATACGATGCTAAGAATGCTAAAAGACCCAATGAACAAGATTTTTTTAATTGAACTTCTAGATCAGAGTTTTCGTTCTAAAAACCCTCACAGAGTTGCAGATCAGATAGAGTATATATTTAGCAAATACAAAGGTACTAGCTTCTTTAGCGCTTTTGAAGAGCTGCTTATCCTCTCTTTTCGTAAAGTCGGCATCTATATGACAAGCATCTCTATCCCAATTTTTATAAAGTATTTAAGAAACGATATTAAAAATGTCGTTATACTGGGAGAAGAGAAGGCTCTTGTAGAGCATATTAAAAAGAGAAAAGCAGAGGGAACAAGGGTAAATATAAATATAATCGGCGAGATAGTCCTAGGCGAAGAGGAAGCTGACTATAGAGTTAACAAATATATAAAAACGCTTCAAAATCCAAATATCGACTATATCTCTATAAAGATATCTACTATTTTTTCTCAGATAAATCCTTTGGCTCATGAATGGAGCGTAGGGCAGATCTCAAATAAGTTAGAGAAGATTTATGCCGCTGCAATGCAGAACAGATTTATAGATGTGGATGGCAAAGAGAGCGATAAGTTTGTAAATCTTGACATGGAGGAGTATAAAGATATACACCTGACTATTGATGTCTTTAAAAAAACACTCTCGTTAGAGAAGTTTAAAGAGCTTCATGCAGGAATCGTTCTTCAGGCATATCTTCCCGATACGCTGGAGCTGGCAAAAAATCTTGTATCATGGGCAAAAGAGAGAGTAGGTAACGGCGGAGCACCTATTAAGATACGTCTGGTAAAGGGTGCAAATCAGGAGATGGAACTCACAGAAGCGAGTCTGAGAGAGTGGGAGTGTGTCACATATAGAAAAAAAACGCAAAGTGACGCCAACTTTAAAGTTATCATGGACTACCTTTTAGACCCTGACGTAGCGCCTTACGCACATCTAGGAGTTGCTTCGCACAATCTTTTTGACCACGCTCTTGGAATGCTTCTCTCACGCGAGAGAGGAGTTGAGAAGTTTTACACTGCCGAGATGCTTGAGGGCATGAGCGAGACCGCTTATAAGGTTCTTAAAAAAGAGGGCTTAAACGTCATCCTCTACGCTCCGACGGCGACAAAAGAGACCTTTACAAATGCTATAGCATATCTTGTGAGAAGATTTGATGAAAACACTGCACAGCAGAATTTTTTACGCCATAGTTTCGGGCTAAAAGTAGACTCTGAGGCGTGGAAGACGCTTGTGAAGAGTTATGATGACGCCTTGGACGAGATAAAAGATTTGAGGCTTACTCCATATAGGGTTCAAGATAGAAACATAGAGCCGATAAAGCCTGAGATTGATTTGGACAGTTACATGTATGAGAGTGAAGCTGATACGGATTTTGTTCTTATGCAGAATAAAAAGTGGGCGAGAGATATTGCCGATAAGTGGAGAAATATCGCAAAAAGCGGCGGTTATCATGCAAAACCTGTCGTCGGCTCAAAAGAGATTGAGAGTGATGATATTGTAGAGATAATTGATAAGTCTCAATATCATGATGGTATCGTTGTAGGTTCTTACGTAAAAGCCGGTGCCGGGGATATGCACGAAGCCGTAAAAGTAGCAAAAGAGGATATTGACGGATGGAGAAAACTCAGCATAAAAGAGCGTCAAAAAATACTTATGGACGCGGCACATGAGTTTAGAAAAAGAAGAGCAGACCTCATAGGAGTTGCCGCGGCGGAAGTCGGCAAAGTCTTTGGCGAGACGGATGTCGAGGTCTCTGAAGCAATAGACTTTTTAAACTTCTATCCATACAGTGTGAGAAAAATAGAGGAGCTAGAGGGTTTGCATGTAACTCCAAAAGGGGTAGGGCTGGTGGTTAGCCCATGGAACTTCCCAGTAGCAATTCCAGCAGGCGGTATTGCTGCGGCACTCGCAGCAGGAAATACGGTTATACTTAAACCGGCATCCGACTCTGTTCTTTGCGCGCAGATGGTTTGTGAATGTTTTTGGAGTGCGGGTGTTAGTAAAAATACGCTTCAATTTCTTCCATCAAGCGGAGCTTTGGCGGGAGAGGAGCTTATAACTAACAGAGATATTGATTTTACAATATTTACAGGCGGAGAGCAGACGGCCTATAGCATGATAAAACAGCGTCCAGACATTCATCTAAGTGCTGAGACAGGCGGCAAAGACGCTACCATAGTTACCTCTATGGCGGATCGTGATCAGGCTGTTAAAAATGTTGTCGCTTCCGCATTTAGCAACTCGGGGCAGAAGTGTTCTGCAACATCTCTGCTTGTGCTCGAAGATGAACTCTATAACGATGAAAATTTTAAAAAGATGTTGGCTGATGCAGCAAACTCTCTAGAGGTAGGTTCAGTTTGGGATTTTAAAAATAAGATAGGAGCGCTCTCCTCTAAACCATCCGGCAATCTTAAAAAAGCTTTGAGTTATTTGGATGAGGGAGAAGAGTGGCTTCTTCAACCATCTTATGCCGAGAGTAATAACCCTTACATGCTAAAGCCCTCAATCAGATGGGGGACTTCAAGCGGCGATTTTTGTCACATGAATGAGCTTTTTGGTCCTGTTCTAAGCGTTATGAGAGCGGATGATTTAGAAGATGCCATAGATGTAGTGAACTCGACAGGGTACGGTCTTACATCTGGAATAGAGAGTCTTGATGAGAGGGAGCAGGGAATCTGGATGGAGAAACTAAAAGCAGGGAATCTATATATTAATCGCGGTACGACAGGTGCGATTGTCATAAGGCAGCCCTTTGGAGGCATGGGCAAATCTGCCATAGGAAGCGGTAAAAAAGCGGGCGGATTTAACTATGTTACGCAGTTTATGAATATAGACGCGGATGAGGTTTCATTTCAAGAGACGCATGCATTCTCATCCCACGGTGTTTTTGCAGGGGAAGTCGCAAAGGCTTCCGAGATTGCAAAGGATTTTGTGAAGTGGCATAGGGACGAATTTAGCAAAGAGCATGACTATGCAAATGTCAGAGGCGAGAGCAATGTCATAAGATATTTGGGTGTAGAGAGCGTTCTTTTGAGATGCCAAAACGGAGACAGACTTTACGAAATTCTAGCATCCATTACGGCCGCAAAGATTGCGGGTGCAACGCTTCTTATCTCGCTTCCTAAAAAGATACAAAGTGATGAACTCGTATGGCTTATAAATAACTCAAGAAATATTTTGGCAAAAGAGGATGTTTTGGAGCTTCAAAGTGACGATGAGCTTGTAGAGTCGATGAAAAAAGCTCAAAGAGTCAGATTCTTAAATCCAAAACATGTAACAAAAAATATTTATGATGCCCTAAAAGATGAGGCAAAACATATAACAAGCGAGTCCTTTGTAAGTCATGGCAGAATTGAGCTGCTTCACTACTTTATAGAACAGAGTGTTACGAACTCATATCACAGATATGGGAATCTAGGAGTTAGAGGGCTTGAGAATAAAGCTAATGCCCGCTCTTAAATCTAAAGCCCTCTTCTATAAGCAGGGCTCTTAGTTTATCTCTTAGTTCGCCTTGAAGCTCCATCCAGCCATCTTTAAAAGTTCCGCCGCATCCGAGCTTTTTCTTTAGAGTTTTTAACAGTGTTTCTGAATCTTTTTGCAGCATGTGAAATTCGCCTACAAGGGTTACGGTTTTGCCGCGTCTTTTCTCTTTTTTAAAAAATAAGAAGTGTTTTGACGGCTCTAAAATTTCATCTGAGATGACACTTTTTCTTGGAGTCTCGATTTTTGCCCAGCCATCTTCTATATCGGCTCCGATAAAGAGGTCAAGCTTTTTTCCTCTGCTCATAAGATGACTTTTTGCCTGAGCACACTCATGTTTGAGGAGTCAAAATTATCATCTTTTATGCTTTTGATGATATCTTCCAAAGAGAGTTTTGTGTGATTGTAAAGCACTACAAAAACCTCGTTACCCTCTTGCAAAAATGTGCTCTCTCCATAGGGAGTGTATCTTGTAGCACCGATGCTGATTATGGCATCTGAGGGATTATTGCATGATGTTATATACTTGCTTAACGGCTCTAGAGGACCGAAATCTCTCTGGGTATTTATCTGCTCTACCATCCACTCTTGGAGTTTTTCATAGAAGTAACTGTATCCCTTTAGTTCAACATCTTCGCCATAAGCATAAAGCTCACCCTCTCTTTGTAAAAAGCTGCAAATGGAGTAGCTATCCATTATGCCTCCCTCGCTAAAGGTATCTATTTTGATTAAGTTTTTGCTTAACCCTTTAGAATTTTCTCCCCAGTTTTTTTTGTCGCTTATTTTGGAAGCACCCGCAACCCGAATAGAGCAGTCGTTATAAGCTCCAAAGTGAGTAGGGATGATTTTAGAGAGTTTGTTGTTTATGTATTCAAGTTTGCAGATAAGAGCGACTTCAGGCTCTGCTTGAATGTTGAGCTCTTTGTTTGGCAGTTTGATTGTAGAGCTTGAGAGAGGGTAGGTGTTTAAAATCTCTTTTGTCCTATCTACATGTAAAGGAAGATAGAATGGAAACATCCCTTTCGGTGCTGCTTCATCGGCAGTAATAACATCTTTAAAATCTTCCAACTCTCCGGCTTGGGCAAGGTGCAGAGCAAAGTTTCCCGCAATCCCAAGACCTAAAAACTCTTTATATTTCACCTTTTTCCTTAGCCTTTGCAAACTCTTCATAGCTTCCTTTGAAATCTATATAGCTTCCGTCTTCTCTAAGTTCTATAATACGACCCGCGAATGCGTCAAGAAGTTCACGGTCATGTGATACACAGATAACATTCCCTTTGAAGTTGTAAAGTGCTTCGCCGAGTGCAACGATTGCTTCAAGGTCAAGGTGATTTGAAGGCTCATCCAGAACCAAAAAGTTTCCGCCCTCAAGCATCATTTTACTTAGCATCATTCTATGTTTTTCACCGCCGGAGATGCTTACAACCGATTTTTCTTGCTCTTCGCCGCTAAAAAGCATTCTTCCCAAACAGTTTCTAATTTCTGAAATATCACGTTTAGGGTCAAATCCTCTTAGCCAGTCATATAGAGTTCCATCGCCCTTGATAATGTCGGCAGTGTCTTGAGGAAAGTAGCTGTTTTCTATGGTTGCTCCCCAGTGAATCTCCCCGCTTGTAGGCTTTATCTCTTCCATAAAAATTTTTAAAAGAGTTGTTTTACCTACACCATTTCCGCCGATAAGAGCGACTTTTTCGCCTGGCTCAAATTTTAAAGTTATGTTTTTTAAAACCTCATTGTCTCCGTAAGAGTGGTTTACTCCTGTGATTTGCAGAGCCTCATCACCCATAACTCTTTTTGCTTTAAACACAACACTTGGGTCACGGCGTGAAGATGGTTTGATGTCGTCAATTACTAGTTTATCAAGCTGTTTTTGTCGTGAAGTTGCCTGTTTTGCTTTTGAAGCATTTGCACTAAAACGGCGAACGAAAGCTTCAAGCTGCTCTTTCTCTTTCTCTTTTTTGGCATTGTTAAGCTCTTGCTGTTTTGCAATCACGTTTGCGGCAATATACCAATCATCGTAGTTACCTGCAAATTCGCGGATTTTTTGATAATCGACATCTAGAATATTTGTAACGACTGCATTTAGGAAGTGCCTATCATGAGAGATGACTACCATTGTTCCTTCATGACGCTGAAGTTCATGCTCCAGCCAGCTGATTGTCTCAATATCAAGGTTGTTGGTAGGCTCATCAAGAAACAGCACGTCTGGTCTAGGGTATAAAACCTGAGCCAAGAGAACTTTAAACTTATCGGCACTGTCAAGCGTACTCATAAGCTCATTGTGATGGCTTGCAGGGATGCCGACATTTTCTAAGATTTTTGCAATATTTACATCATACTCATAGGTCGGGTCTTCTTCTACACAGATAGTCTCAAGCTCGGCAAGACGGTCGTTTACAGTGTCATCTTCAAAGTCGCCTGTTGCATATATGACCTCTTTTTCTTTGATTGCGTCATAGAGTCTTTTGTTTCCGTAAAGTACTGCATCGGCAATAGTAAAATCTTCATAAGCATATTGATTCTGCTCTAAGATTCCGACTTTATTTGTTTTTGGGATTATAACTTCGCCTTCATACTCATTGATCTGACCGCTGAGTATCTTTAAGAAGGTTGTTTTTCCAGCACCGTTTGCACCGATTAAACCATATCTTTTATGACGATCTAGTTTAAGATTTATGTCTTGAAATAGAACTCTATTTCCATAACGCATTATTAAATTTTGTACAGTTACCATGGTTTATCTCTCGCTTAGGCAAAATCTAATCTGCCTATTATTTTTTTCGCGATTATAGCCGATTGTTGTTTAAAGCCTGATTTAACCTTATACCAAATGCCCTTATATTTTACTGTACGGTTTATCCCAAAAATCAGTATCCGGCTCACCTTGACGCACACTTTTTAAATACTTCTCTTCCGTTCTTTGAATCTCTGCTCTAATAAGATTTACCACTGCTTTTTGCGACGCTATCGGCTCAGGAAGAGCGCAGTACTCTCCATCTGTCAGCTCATCGTTGAATTTGGTTTCATCAAAACTTTTTCCAAGATATTTGACTATATACTTTAAGTCTCTCTCAGCATTTCCAAGGCATGAAGTAGCGCCCGGCGATGGCGTCATGTTGAAAATAAGACCTTCTCCGGTATAGATTGAAGCCTCGCCCAGAAGAAGCCTCTGCTCATCTTTGTTTAACACCTGAGGGCGGACACCGCCAAACCCTTTGGCGTATCTAAACTCGTCTAGTTTAAGAGAGGGGACAATTTTTCTTGCATCTTTTAAAAAGAGATATTTGTTTAAAAAAGGGACTTCAAAAAGGAAGTTTCTAAATATATATTTGCGAATATCGCGCTCTTTTAAAAGTTTCCAAAGAGCCATGGCAATATTTTTATCAAACCTTAATGTCTTCCAAAAGTCCAAATATGTTCCATTTTTGTAGCGCTCAAGTTTTGGAAGCATAAGTGCGGTAGGACCGAAACGCGTATTGCCATCAGCCAAAACATCAGGGTCGCCGTGAAGGGCGGCAAATGGAAGTTTTGGATTTTGAATCATATAAACTTTGCCGTTAAGCATCTTCTCATTTGTCATATAGAAGCTTCCGGCAACCGGCAGACAGCCAAGATTTAGTCCAAACCCCATTTGGTGTGCCAAAAAGAGCGAATGTGCTCCGGCATCTACTACTACAAAGTCGGCATAAAAGGTATTCTCTTTTGTTTTGACTACATAACCGCGTTTTTTGCTCTTCTGGATGCTTTGTACTTTGGTATTTAAAAAAAGCTCTAGTTCTACATCTTTCTCTTTTTTTGCGTTCTCCACAAATGAGCTTGAGAGTTTTTGATAATCAACCGTTGTCCATTGATTTTTTGTTCCTATGCCGACAATATTCTCACGCCGCTCATTGCCATCTTCATCGAATACAACGCGGGGTTCAACCTCTTTTAGTTTCTCTTTGTCCCAAACCTCAAGATATGGAAAAAGCTCAGAAAACTCTTCATAACGGTGAAGCAGAAACTCCACCTCTTTTTTCCCGACACCAAGTGCCATCTTTTGATGTGAGAATATTATTTTGTTTTGATAGTTGTACTGCAAGCAGTATTTTTCGACCATCTTCGCCGTTCTTTTGGTTATTGCGGCCTTTTGAAGCGTATAGTTGGTCTCAATGTCCCCAACATGTATAGTTTGAGAGTTGCTTGTTGCGCATGAGTTTAGTGTAGCAATATCTTCGTATTTTTCGATAATGCCGATAGACTTAATATCGGTGTATCTTGCAAGTTCATAGGCTAATGCCGTTCCCGATACTCCGGCTCCTACTATTATAACTTCAAAATTTTTAACGCCCATTTCCACCTATCCAGTCTCATATTTAGCTGTATTGTAGCGAATTTGTTATAATACTTTATAATTTAATTTTAGTTGGAACGGATATGCAGATAAGAGAGTTGGACTTAAAAGAGTTAGTGAGTGTTTTTGATGTTCTCTCACAGCTTCGCACGGAACTTGACTACGATGAGTTTGAAGACCTAATCTATGAGATGAGAAGCATGGAGTATAAAATGGTTGGAGTGATGGATGGAGAGGTTCTTATCACTTACGCCGGGGTTGCCGTGCAGACAAATCTCTACCACAAAAGACATCTCTTTGTTTTTGATTTAGTTACCGATGAGAAGTATAGAGGAAGCGGTTATGGCAAAATGATGCTTGAGTATCTTCATGACTTTGCAAAAATGGGAATGTGTGAAAATATAGTGTTGTCATCAGGTTTTCAACGAGAAGAAGCTCATAAATTTTATGAAAAGAACGGTTTTACCAAAAAGAGTTTTGTTTTCTTAAAGAGAGTTTGAGTTAAGTTGGAAGATGAGATACTCTATGAATCTCGAAAAACAAGTTTTTTCTAAAGAAACTTCGTTTTGTAGCTTTGGTGCGTAACAAAAATTTGCAGGCAAAAAGCCTGCAAAGTAAAACCTATAAAGGAGTTACGTTCTCAGCTTGAGGACCTTTTTGTCCCTCGCCAAGTTCATAAGTTACTTTTTGACCCTCAGATAAAGAAACGCGACCAGGTCCCGTTCTGTTTACTTGGCGAAAGTGTACGAATACATCCTTACCGCCATTGTCTTGTTGAATAAAACCATAACCTTTTTCTTCATTGAACCATTTAACGGTTCCGTCTAGCAATTCTGCCATGTTGTAGTACCTCTTTGGTAAAAATTCACTTCTTTGGAAGTGGAGTCAAAATATAGGGGAGTCGTTTGTCTAGCAGAATATACTAATAGATGAGCTCACACACACAAATCTTTCATCAAAAGCATTATATCAAAAGTTTTTATTTTTTATATAAAAATTAAAATTTTATATAAGTTAACTTTAAACCGATATATTAAAAATTAAAAGAAGGAGTTGAGTATGCAAGTATCTTCAAGTACTCAGGTTTTTGAACCTGTAGCAAAGAGTTCGGTTATAAAGCCGCTTTTTAGCGAGAAATTATCAAAAGATGAAGCTCTAGAGATAAGAGAGCAGATTAGACAAAATGCGAATGCTATGGCATTTAACTCTGCCGTTATTCAAGACGGCGTCTCTAATGCGGAGGAGAGTTTTAAGAAGCAGCATGAAGAGTTTAAGAGTTTTCTCAAAGATATCGGATATGACGGAAAACCGATAGCCGAACTCTCAAAAGATGAGGCAGCAGAACTTGTAAGCGAAGATGGTTTTTTCGGTATAGAAAAAACATCGCAGAGAATCGCCGAGTTTGTAATAGGCGGAGCAGGGACGGATGAAGCTAGATTTCGTGCAGGGCGTGAAGGAATGATTCAAGGATTTAAAGAAGCAGAAGCTATGTGGGGAGGGAAACTTCCTGAAATATCACAAAGAACCATGGAAAAAGCTATAGAAATAGTAGACAAAGCAATGTATGATTTGGGCTTTTCTATAATCGACAAGGAAGTTTGACAAAACATGAAATATATTTTAAAAGATGAGCACATAGAGCTTTATAAACTTCTAAAAGTTTTGGATTTAGTTGATAGCGGAGCAGAAGCTAAAATGGTTATAGCCGATGGACATGTAAGAAGAAACGGAGATGTTGAGCTGAGAAAAAGAGCGAAAATTGTTCGCGGGGATGTTATAGAAGTTGCTGAAGTTACGATAGAAGTTTTATAATACCAAGCAGGATTTTCTCCTCTTGGCGTTATAGTAGAAATGAACTTACAAGACCAATTAAACCGCC
>NZ_JACUTS010000101.1 GCF_014859695.1 Sulfurimonas sp.
ATGAAATATAAAGCACTTAAAGATTACTTTGGGCATAACAGCTTTCGGGAGTTTCAAGAAGAGGGCTTGGATGCCATCTTAAGTGGGCGTGATCTGCTTATGATTCTTCCAACAGGTGGCGGAAAATCTCTAGTTTACCAACTTCCTACCATGCTAAAAGAGGGCATAAGTATCGTTATTTCGCCGCTTATTGCTCTTATGCAAGACCAGATAGCCTCTCTTAAGGCGCAAAATATGAGTGCAGAGATGATAAGCTCCGCGCAGAGCCGTGACGAAGTAGATGAGATTATCCAAAGAGCCTATAATGGGGAGTTGAAATTTTTATACCTCTCGCCCGAGAGACTCAACAACCAGACAACTATCGGCATGTTACGCGGCTTAAATATAAACTTTTTTGTCGTAGACGAAGCGCACTGTATCTCGCAGTGGGGGCATGAGTTTCGCGATGATTACAGAGCGCTCGGAAATCTAAAAGCAAACTTTCCAAACACCGCAATCTGCGCCTTTACCGCAACCTCGACAGAACATGTCACTCATGATATATTAAGAGAGTTACGGCTTGAAAATCCGCTGCTTGTAAAAGGCAAAGTGTTTCGCAAAAATCTCTTTATCTCTGCGCAGAGAAGGGTTTCAAACGGACATGAACAGCTAAAAGCTTTTTTGCATCGTCATAAAAATGAGAGCGGAATCATCTATGTAAGCTCACGAAAAAAGACCGAAGAACTAAGCATCTTTCTCAACAAAAACGGCTACAAATCTCTGCCCTATCATGCAGGATTGCCACAACATGTAAGAGAGCAGAACTTTAGAATATTTGTCAACGATAAAGTAGACATCATGGTCGCAACCATCGCCTTTGGCATGGGCATAGATAAGAGCGACATCCGTTTTGTAGCCCACATGTCACTTCCAAAATCACTGGAAAACTACTATCAGGAGATAGGACGTGCAGGACGCGACGGCGAAGATGCAGAGGTTTTGCTCCTCTTTAATGCAGCAGACATTGCTCAGCATAAAAGATTTTTAGAAGATATTCAAAACAGCGAATACAAAGAGCACCTAAACCAAAAGATAGATACCATCTACAAATACGCTACGGGCGAAATCTGCTTTCACAAGCAGCTTGCCGAGTATTTTGAAGATACGCTTGATGCATGTACATCTAGATGCGACAACTGCTTAAGCAGTGATGAAAAGAGGCAAAACATCACAAAAGAGGCACAGATGCTTCTAAGCGCCGTCTATAAAACAGAGCAAAATTTCGGAAAAAACTACATCATAGACATACTAAGAGGCTCAAAAGAGCAGAAACTTTTAACAAACGATGCAGATAAACTCTCTGTTTACGGTATCGGCATACATCTGAGTAAAAAAGAGTGGTTTGTTATTTTAGAGAGACTCTTGGAGCTAAAGATTGTAATTTTAGGCGAATTTAGCACTCTGAAACTCACACATGAAGCGGCGGATATTTTACGGGGCAAAAAAGAGCTCTTCATAAAATCTTCACGCTTAGAGATAAACATAAAAGAGAAGAAAGTCAAGAGAGAAGAGACACTTGATTTTGATGAGGAGCTTTTTGAGAAATTGCGCGAAAAAAGAGCTGCGTTGGCAAGTGAACTTCAAGTTCCCGCGTACATTATCTTCTCGGACAAAGTGCTTAAAAATATCGCCGTAGCAAAACCGCATGACAAAGGGAGTATGCTTGAGGTAAACGGCATAGCACAGAAGAAATTTGAGCAGTTCGGAGAGGCGTTTTTAGAGGTTTTAAACGCTTAATCTCTGGGCGATTTTACATTCGGGTTGCACTTTATCTTATGCGCCATATCCACATTTTTAAACCCCTCTATGTCTTGCAAAGATGCCACCGTTGCATCCCTAAACCCATCTCCGCTGTTTAAATAAAGCAGAAATCCATTCTCATGGAGTGCTATTCTTACAGGAAGTGCCATCGAGTATGTTGTTAAAATCCCATCCTCTTTTATAATATTTTTGATGTCGCCAAAGTACTCTTTTGTCCATAAAGCAGGATTTGCGGATGGAGAAAAAGCATCTTGGTAGACAACATCAAACATTTGAGGCGCAAAACTTTTTATATATGCTCTTGCATCGCCTAAAAAAAGCTCTACATGAAGAGTCTCATCACTATAGAGACCATTTTCAACCAGCGCAAAGAGAATCTCTTTAAACTCGTTAAACTCTTTTGGATAAATAAAACTCTTCAATGATTTTACCAAAGAGGCATCAAGTTCGGGAGAGAAGATATTTAACTTTGAGCTGAGTCTATTTTTTTTATGATGGTAAATTGTCGCCAAAGTATTAAACCCAAGCCCAAAGCAGATATCTAAAATAGTTATCTCTGCGTGTTGCGCTTTTAGGGCAAATGCAGGCTCTACATGTTTGACAAGCGACTCAAAAAGTGCACCGTCTCTTGTTGAGTGGTAGTGTTCTGCGTACTCTTTTGAGTAGGCTGTGTAACTTCCGTCTTCGCTTATTACCATTTTATGCATGGTATCGTCAAACATTATAACCCATTGCCCCACATATGCATCTTTTTTGCTATCACTAAGTCGTAACCATCAACAACATCTATCTCGTTGGCAGCTCTGAACTCGAAATCTTCGAGTGTCTGCATTAGCTCTTTTGTATCGATGACGCCTTTTTTCTCCAAGATGATAATATGTGCGGCATTTGCAAGCGTACGGTAAGAGAGCGACAAAAGAGCACTTTTGTCTTCATGCAGAGCGTAGATATCTTTTAACACTACCATATCATGTTCTCTTGGCATTGCGCGGGGGAGACTTTTTACGCCCTCTATATGGGAAATATTCGCTTTTATATCTTGCTCTTTTATCTCATCTGCGTATAGTGCAATGTTAAGTATTCCGTCCACCTCCTCCATCAAAGATGACAGAAGGTAAGAGAGTTCATCCACATGGGTTGTGATTTCAAAGTATCTATTTCCCGGCAAAGGATTAAAGAGTTCTCTAATACGCAAGCTCGTTAAGCTCCCTAAAGATATACGCCTCTACGATATCGTCTATGCTTCTTTGCGTGTGCGCTACAAGAACCATCATGTTTTGCTCCATAAAGGGCCATACGTACTCGTTGTCATCCATTACTACTGCCGCTTCGCTGCGATCTTCAAAAGTGCTCCACTCAGGATTAAACTTTATCTGCGCCACTCTGCCCTCTTGAACAAGAACCTGCGCCCAGATTTTCACATCGCCGAGTTTGGTTATGGATGCTTCTTGCGCATCTTCGTTATCCATAGGAATCAAAATATACATCTACTGCTCCACTTTTGCCAAATCAAGGGATAGTGCATCATTGTCCATAATGCCGATTCCGCGCTCTAAAACTTTAGAAGCTATCTCTTTGGCATCCAAGAGCGAGTGCATCTTGTATGTTCCACACTGATAGACGTTAAGCTCGGGAATATCTTTTTGCTCTTTTACTTTAAGTATATCCTCCATTGACGCTCTCCACGCCTCCGCCACAACGCTCTCATCAGGTGTGCCTATTACACTCATGTAAAATCCAGTGCGGCAACCCATCGGCGAAATATCGATGATCTCTACATCTTTGGAGTTGAGATTGTCTCTCATAAATCCCGCAAAGAGATGCTCTAACGTATGAATCCCCTCTGATGACAAAATCTCATGATTAGGACGAACAAATCTCAAATCAAAAACCGTTATATCATCACCCTTTGGCGTCTTCATTCCCTTGGCACGGCGAACTGCAGGTGCGGGCATTATCGTGTGGTCAACTGTAAAACTGTCTAGTAGTGGCATATAAAATTCCTGTATTTTTAAAATTGTCTGTATTTTATCATTATTTTATTTTACAAAAGGTAACAGAGGCATACTGTTATTATAGTTTCTTATAAGCAATTGTTATAAATCAATTTTAACGTGAACCAGATGTGCTAATATGTGTTGAAATTTAGAAGGCTGGGGAAATTAATGAATAAAATAAGCATAAAGGCTAGATTGCTCTTTTTAACGGCAATTCCATTGGTAGCGATTTGTATACTCTCTATGATAATACTTGTAAGGGTATTTGAGCAAAAGAGTTCCCTTGAAACAACACAAGAGAGAATCTTAGAGGTTGAGTCTTTAGCAAAAGCTATACACTACATGCAGATAGAGAGGGGGCTGAGCGTAGGGTATGCTGCAAGCGGAGGCAAAAGTAATAAAGATGCGATTCCTCCTATAAGAGAGAAGGTTAACAGCGCGATTGGAGAGATTAAAGAGGTGTTTAAAAAAACGGGTGGAGACAGCTCTGTTTTAGAGAATATAAGCGATCTGAACCAAAAGAGAAGCTCTATTGATGCGCTAACTCTAAGCGCTCCCGAGATAGGAGCATACTTTTCAAAAACCATTGTTGCTATAATCGACTCTGCTACCACGATACCATCAAACATGGATGTTATGGATGACAGAAACACTATTCAAGCATACACACATCTAACTTCAGCAAAAGAGCAGCTTGGACAAATAAGAGCAAACCTAAACGGTGCATTTACAAAAGATGAGTTTACGGGAAATACCTACTTCACGTTTGGAGGCAACATTGGTGCATATAGGGTTAACCTGCGAAAGTTTACGGCACTCGCACCTGATGAGATGAGAGTGTTTCACGAAAAGACGTTTAAGGGCGAAGTTGTGGAGAATACCATGGCGCTGATAGAACTTGCTATGTACAAAGGGCTGGAGGGGAACTTTAGCGTGGACCCAAAAATGTGGTTTACAAGTTCTACCGCTGCTATAGAGTTGCTTAGAGATGTCGAGCTTGAACTTTTCAAATACGTACTTGCTTCAAACAATGAAAAAATAGGTGCTACAAAAAATGAGATCATTATAGAGGTCTCTTCGGTTGCAATCCTTATAATTTTTATTTTGGTGTTTACTCTTTACTTTATAAAAAACTCTATCTCAAGACCGATAGAGAAATTTAAAGAGACCCTGCTTAAGATCAGCACAAACAATGACTTGACGATAAAAGCAGATGAAAAAGCACCATTTGAAATCTCTCAAATGGCAAGAGGTTTTAATGACCTCATAGCTACTCTAAAAGAGCTCATAGACGTCTCCAAACAATCCTCAAGCGAAAACGCTTCTATCTCACATGAGCTCTCAACAAC
>NZ_JACUTS010000022.1 GCF_014859695.1 Sulfurimonas sp.
AATTTCCTTTGTGTTTGTCCTCTATACAGTTTGCAAATAAGCGATTACTTTTCAAATTACACCCCAGTGAATGAATCTCCACTTTTTACAACCCTGTTGCTCTTTCTCGCCCTAGCGCTCCCGCGTTGGAGTGTATGCTTTTGCCTCTTTAGCCTTATATGCATTCCCGTGTAGAGCGCACAAACGAGAGAAAGGGGATATAGTTCTATACATTTTTATTTTTTGCCAAAAACCTCTGCAAGATTATCATAGCAGAGATGGAGTCGACACGTCCGTCACGAATCTGCTTTATCTCGCCCTTCATCATGCTCTCTGCCTCTTTTGAGGAGTTGCTCTCATCTTGAAAAAAAATCTCGCCCTTAAAATCTACCAGATTCATAAAGTGCGCGACGCGGCGCTTCATCTCATCCTCGCTGCTTCCGCCCATCGGTATACCGACTACTACGGCATTAACTTCCCATTCGTCAAGAACTTTTTTGACATCTCTTGCCGCTTGGTCTCTGTTTTTCCGCTCTACTGCCTTTAGAGGAGTGACCAAATCTTTATGCGCGCTATATGCCAAACCTATTCTTTTTAAGCCCAAATCTATAGCAATATACTTCATTATTTCCCTAGACAAAAAGAGCCGAACATCTTGTCAAGCATCTCATCGTTCTCAAAAGGTCTTGTTATAGATGCCATCTCTTTTACAGCTTCATTTAGATGAAACGAGAATATTTCAAGCTCCTGATCATTAAGCGGCTCAAACGCTTCGTCAATGTTTTTAAGGGTGTTTTCTACCGCCGCTATCTGTCTTTGCGATATAAGCATCATCTCATCTGAGGAATTTGCTCTGTTCATGATATCTTCAAGAGATTGAATCAACTCATCAACGCTCTCTTTTGTGTTAAGCTCCATGTCAAACGCTATATCCAAAGTCTCGAACTTCGGCTCTAAATCCACCTTGTTTTTTACATACAAAACATCTTTGGCTTTGGCATATGACTTAACAAGCGAGATTATCATCTTATCCTCTGCATCGGCTTCTCTTGAGGCGTCAAAGAGAGCAACTACGATATCGCTCTCTTTTATGGCTTCAAGTGAGCGCTCTATCCCTATGCGCTCTATCTCATCGCCTGCTTCGCGAATACCAGCCGTATCTACTATACGGATAAGGTGTGTGCCTATCTTAACCTGCTCTTCTATCGTGTCTCTTGTCGTTCCTGCGATATCGCTTACAATCGCACGGTTATAGCTTAGCAATGTGTTTAGGAGTGAACTTTTGCCGACGTTTGGCTTTCCGATGATTGCTACTTTAAACCCCTGCATAAGTCCCTCTCTTGCCCTGCTTGCAAGAAGAGTCGAGGAGAGTGACTTTTTGAGTTCTCTTAGTTTTGCCTCAATTTGCTCTACCAAATCCTCAGGCAAATCCTCCTCTGCATAGTCTATGCTCACTTCGGAGTAGGCAAGTATATGTATAATCTCATCACGGATTTTCTCAATATACTCTTTGAGCGAACCCTTCATCTGACGAGCCAATATTTTTGCCGCGTCTTCGCTTTTTGCTTCTATGAGCTGTGCAATTGCTTCGGCTTCGCTCAAGTCAATTCGACCGTTAAAGAAAGCTCTTTTGGAAAATTCGCCGGCAGTTGCAAGTCTGGCTCCATGTGCGATGGTAGCCTTGAGTATGCTTTGTGCAACTATAAAACCGCCATGACACTGTATCTCTACCACATCTTCGGCTGTAAAAGAGAAAGGTGCTTTGAAGTAGATAAGTATTGACTCATCTATTAGCTCGTTATTAAAGTCATAAATAGTGCTTAGAGTTGCATATCTTGGGGAAAAATCTTGCTTGAGGGTAAGTTTTTTTGCTATTTCTAAAGCTCTATCTCCGCTTATGCGGATAATTGCGATAGAGCCTATGCCATTTGCTGTTGCAATGGCACTTATGGTATCTTCACTCATCTCTTAGTTGTGGTAATCATTTATAATGATAAATTTAAGTCCCTCACGCGTAGAGCGGACGGCTACATATTTGTTTGGGTACTTATCACGAAGCTCTTTTAGTGCGATTTGGATTAAAACACCGTCAAGTATTTTCGTCTGCGCTCTGCCGTCTCTTTCTACGTTTTCACAAACGCCAAGAAGATATCTTGCTACAGATTCCTCTTGATTTTTTAAAAACTCTGCGATTTCCAGACGTAGCTGAAGTTGATATTTAGTGTTTATCCAGTTGAAAATCATATATGAGAGCGCTTTGTATCTGTAACCCTCTTTCCCTATAAGAAGTGCTGCATCTTCGCCTTTAAACTCTACAAGAAGTGTAGTTTCATCATAAGCGCTTACCTCTATCTTGTCAATCTTAAAGCAAATCTGAGCGAAAAGCTCATTGATCTCTTTTTGTACCTTTTTAGCAACTTCAAATGCGTTAAAAACTTTAGCAGAGCCAGACTCTTTCTTCTGTTCCTCCTCATCCTCTTCATAATCGGCCGTATAGTTAATATCCGCCATATCATAATCATCATCGTCTTGCATGCTGACAAATGACTGAGGCATAATCGTATCATTGATTATGTTGTGAGAAGGTTTTTTACTCTCTTTTTTAGGCTCTGTTTTTTGTACTCTCTTCTCTTGTGGCTTATACTCAGGCTTCTCTTTTTTTACAGCTATTGTTTGCGCCTGCTTCTCTTTGCTCTCTTTGTTTTCTCTGTTTTCTTGTTTTTTCTTAGCGGCAACGATTATAGCACTCTTCTTAAAGAGCCCCATAAAACCGTTGCTTGGACTTTGAACAATCTCTATAATAAGCTCGCTCGCTGAACACTCTAAAGCAGCTGCGGCATCTTTGCACGCTTGCTCTAGAGTGGTTGACTCTATCTTAATCATCTGTCTTCTCCGCATGCTTATGCGTTGCAATTTCTGCTTCTTTAGCATTTTTAAACTGCTGATTTACAACAAACTGCTGTGCGATAGAGAACAGATTGTTTACAAACCAGTAAAGAACCAATCCTGATGGGAATGTTAAGAAGAAAAATGTAAATATTATCGGTAAAAACTTAAATATTTTCTCCTGCATCGGATCCGTAAAGTTACTAGGCGTGAGCTTTTGCTGATAGTACATTGAAGCACCCATTAAAATAGGAAGAATAAATGTTGCATCCATTCTAGAGAGGTCATCTATCCAAAATGCCCACTCGGCACCCTGAAGTTCAACAGCGTTTAGAAGTACGCGGTAGATTGCAAAAAATACAGGAATCTGCAAGATCATTGGCAGACACCCTCCAAGAGGATTTGCTCCATGTTTTTTATATGTATCCATCACGGCTGCGTTCATTCGCTGCGGATCGCCTTTGTACTTTTTCTGAATCTCTTTTATATGAGGAGAGAGATCCTTCATCTTCTGCATAGAGACCATGCCCTTATACGTTAAAGGATAAAGCACTGTTCTGATAATGATCGTAAGCGCTACGATAGACCAACCCCAGTTACCAAAAATACCATGCAGCCATGATAGTAGTTGAAACAACGGTTTTGATGCAAATGTAAACCACCCATACTCAATAGCATTTGTCAAAACAGGCTTTATGCTCTTTAGAGTTTTGTACTCTTTTTGCCCAATATAGCCGCTAAAAGACATATTTTGAAGTGCTTCAAAATAGATAACTGGATCATCATTTTTGTCTCTCTCTACAATGATATTGGTATCTTTTGTAAATCCGTACATAATTGTCGCAGAGTATTGATCAAATGCAGAGATAAGCTCAACACCGCTAAATGTTTTTCTTCCTGCCGCATCGCCATCTTCTATGATGGTCACTATCTCATCATCTGTATAGACCATTGCACCCGAGACAGTCATCATCTGCTCTGTAATACGCGGTCTTTGCCCTAAATAGACAAAATATTTCTTATCCTCAGAGAGCGAAATTTTTACATCGTAATGTCCGTCTGCAAAAAAGAGAATCTCTTTTGTAACTCTTAGGCTAGGAAGTTCCTGCGTCAATACGACTTTTTGAGATCCGTCTTTTAAAGAAATTTCAGAAGTTGTCGTTTTATATGGCACTTTAGAAGCTTCATCGTTTAAGTTTTGATCTAAAAACCTGATAAAAAGAGGCTTAGGTCCAGCGTCGGGAATGAGCTGTGCATGCTTGTCATCTTTGTCGTTATATTTGTCTTGAAGCAACACTTTTGAAGAGATACGCCCCAATGTATCCAGCTTCATTATGAAATTATCACTCGTTATAGTAACTAAAGTGCTCAAATCATTTGCAGCCATCTTTTCATCATTTGAAATCTCATGACTTACGACATCTTCTACTTTTGTTGCCACAGACTCGGTAGAGGATTGTGATGTTTGAGTGTTTGTCTGATTATTTTTTGCACTCTCTATCTCCTCAGGTGGAAATATAAGCGTATACGCTACGAAGAACAGGATTGAAAGCACTACTGCTATCATTAATCTTTGATTTGGTGTCATTTTATCTAACACGGTCTACCTTTAAATGAAAAATTTTTTATGATATAAAAACGGTTTTTTTTATTTGGAACCAACCAATATTTTATAGAATCAACCCCTATCTTTGCAGGCTTTAATGAGAGTTTGTCAAGCAGTGGATACTCGATGCCACCTTCAAAAAATTGATTACAACGGAGTATTCTAGTAAAAGTGTGGTAAAAAGCACTTGAAATGGAGTTGTTTTCGAAGTTTATTCTTGCATATTCACTGCAAGATGGGTAATATCTGCAACTACCGTATCCAATAAGCGTAAAAAACTTCTGATAAAGCCATAAAAACTTAAGTAAAAACTTCCTAAACATCAAGCTCTTTCTTTGTCGTATTTAAACGCTTCAAAATCTTTTGAAAATCATTTTTTAGTTGTTGGTGGGCTGCTTCATTAATTGCTTGTTTTGCTACAAAAATATATGTACCATCTTTGAGAGAGGGGGAGAATTCACGAAAGAGAGCTCTAAGTCTTCTTTTAGCTCTATTTCTCTTTACGGCGTTGCCTATTTTTTTGGTAGCCGTAAAACCCACTTTATGAATCTCATTCGCGGGAAGAAAAAAAAGCACTATGCTATCCGAGTGCGCATCTTTTCCTTTTCTATATACATACTGAAACTCTTTGTGGAGTTTTAGTGTATAGAAATTTCCTAAACCGACAATTTTTTACGACCTTTAGCACGACGACGGTTAATTATACGACGGCCATTTTTTGTTGACATTCTCAATCTGAAACCATGAGTTCTCTTTCTTGGCGTGTTATGAGGCTGGTATGTTCTTTTCATGACATATCCTTCTTTAAAATTAAGTTTGAAATAATATAAGAAAGTTACTTAAAGCGTGGTTAAGGTTTGCGCTTGGTGACATTAAGATATTTTAACCTTTATCTCACCTTCTTCAAAATCAAACTCCACATGTGAACCCTCTTCTACTTTGCCCTCTAAAATGAGCTCTGCAAGTCTGTCTTCAACTATCTCATAAAGAGCACGCTTAAGAGGTCTAGCTCCATATACCGGGTCAAATCCTGCTTCGGCTACATAAGCTTTTGCATTTTTGCTTAGAGTCAAAGTTATATCTCTTGAAGCTACTTTTCGTGCAATCTCACTGAAGAATATATCTACTATTCCCACTATCTGCTCACGTCCAAGTGCGTTAAAGATAACTATATCATCCAGCCTGTTCAAAAACTCTGGTTTAAATGCCTGCTTCAACTCGCCTAAAACCATCTCTTGAAGCGTATCTGAATCTTGATTGTTGATTATCTTATCGCTCGCGATATTTGAAGTGAGTATTATAATAGTGTTTGTAAAGTCAACCGTGACACCTTTGTTATCAGTTAATCTTCCATCATCCAAAACCTGCAACAAAATATTGAACACATCAGGATGCGCTTTTTCAACCTCATCAAATAAAATGACGCTGTATGGTTTTCTTCTTACCGCTTCAGTCAGTTGTCCGCCCTCTTCATAACCCACATATCCCGGAGCCGCACCGACTAAGCGAGAAACTGAATGTTTCTCCATGTATTCGCTCATGTCTATTCGCACCATAGCATCAGGAGAGTCAAACAGAAACTTTGCCAAAGTTTTAGCCGTCTGCGTTTTTCCCACACCGGTAGGTCCTAAAAAGAGAAAACTTCCAATGGGCGAGTTGCCGCTAGAGAGTCCCGCTTTGTTTCTTTTTATAGCGCGCGCAACTGCATGTGTAGCCTTACTTTGCCCCACAACCTCTTTGTTTAGCTCCTCTTCAACATTTAAAATCTTATCTTTGTCGGCTTGGAGCATCTTCTTAACAGGAATACCCGTCCATCTTGAGATGATGGAAGCAATCGACTCTTCATCAACGCTGTTTTTAAGAAGCGTCCCCTCTTTTTGCAGTTTTTCCCAACTCTCGGTAATCTCTTTTTCTTGTTTTAAAAGCGCAGGAATCTCGCCATACTCTATCTCGGCAGCACGGTTAAACTCTGATGAACTTTTTGCAATATTGGCTTCTCTTCTTTTTGCCTCAATCTCATTTTTGATACTTGAAATTTTTCCAAAAACCTCTCTCTCATAAGCAAACTGTGCCTCTAAACTTCTCACTTTCTCCTCAACGTCTGCAAGCTCTTTTTTAATCTCAAGAAGGCGCTTTGTATTTGCGGGAGTATCTTCCATTTTTAGAGCCTCTTGCTCAACATGCAGCTCAGAACTCTTTATCTTTGCATTGCTCAGAGCATGCGGTTCGGACTCTATCTGCATCTTAAGTTCAGCCGCCGCCTCGTCTATAAGGTCGATTGCCTTGTCAGGCAGAAATCTGTCTGCTATATATCTGTCGGAGAGTTTTGCCGCGGCAACTAAAGCGCTGTCGGTAATAGTTACATTGTGGTGCATCTCTAAACGCTCTTTGATACCGCGAAGTATCTGTAGCGACTGATTTACGCTCGGCTCATCAAGATTAATCGGCAAGAAACGTCTCTGAAGCGCCATATCTTTTTCAAAATATTTTCTATACTCTTTTAACGTAGTCGCCCCTATGGTGTGAAGCTCTCCGCGCGCAAGTGCCGGTTTTAGGATATTTGCCGCATCCATGCTCCCCTCACTTGCTCCTGCTCCTACAATAGTGTGAATCTCATCTATAAAAAGTATAATGTTGCCGCTCTTTTTTACCTCGTCAATAACGGCTTTGAGCCTGTCTTCAAACTCGCCTCTATATTTTGCACCGGCAATCAAAGAACTCATATCAAGCGCTATTACCTTTTTGTTCTGCAGAGATGTCGGCACTTTGCCGTCACTGATTCTTTGAGCCAAACCCTCTACAAGCGCTGTTTTACCAACACCGGGCTCACCTAGCAGCATAGGGTTGTTTTTGGTTTTACGGATAAGTATCTGCATCATACGGGTAATCTCTTCATCACGCCCGATTACGGGAGAGAGTTTCCCCTCTTTTGCTTCTGCAGTTAAATCTATCCCATACTTCTTAAGTGACTCCAGCGTCTCATCCGAGCTCTGAGACTCTATCTTCGTATTGCCTCTTGAAGCCTCTATATTTTTTGCCAACTCAGATATATCGCTATACTTTTTTAGCAGAGTGAAAAACGGCTCATTTTTCAGATTTGCCAACAGATAGGTATCCACAGCTAAAAACGAGTCTCCATTCTTTGTCATAAGTCCGATGCCGTCCTCAAGTGTCTGAACAAAGTTTTTAGAGATTCTTATGCTCTCTTTTGAGACGGTTGAGGATTTAGGAAGCTTTTGGCTTATGCTCTTTACATCAAGTTCAATTGCCACTTTGTCAATATTCATTTTGTTAAGCATCTGATTCAGTACGGAGTTTGAGTTAGTGAGCTGTGCCCACAAAAAGTGTATCGGTTCTACCTCTTGGTTTTTGTTATATAGAGCGAGCGAGAGCGCCGACTCAATAGACTCTGTCATATTGTTTGTAAGTTTTTCAAATATATTATTCATTTATAAATTCCTTTTTTATATTTTGACGATTATTATATCGAGTTGAGTGATGTCTTGTCAAGTCTTCTTAGTCTTTAGCCATAATGATGTCTTTTAATTCAATTTATATTATAATTCCGAAAAAGTTTTACTTAGGATTATATATGTCAACAATTATCGATGCCATCGTAAATCGTTCATCAAAAAGAGCCTTTTTGCCAAAACCGGTGCCGCGAGAAATTCAAGAAAAAATTTTAAAAGCTGCTGCCATGACTCCAAGCGGAGCAAATATGCAGCCTTGGATTACATATGCCATAAGTGACAATAAGGTCTTAAAAAAGATTGGCGATGCAATAATTGAGAAAATGAACAGCGGCGTAGAAAATGACCAATTTATCCAGTACTACCCACTAAACTGGAAAGCTCCTTATAAAAAAAGAAGGGTAGAGACAGGAGTTGGACTCTACACTTTAATGGACGTAGATAGAAAAGATATAGAGACAAGAACAAAGATGTGGCATGATAACTTTAGATGGTTTGGCGCACAAAGTGTATTTTTTGTCTTTACGGATAAGTCCATGATAGATGGTGCGCAGGGAGCACTTATTGACTGCGGCGCATACATGCAAACCATTATGCTCGCAGCTAGTGAATTTGGTATAGAGAGTTGTCCGCAAGGCTCAACGACAGAGTTTGGAAAAGTTGTAGCAGATGTGCTTGAAGTTCCACAAAATCTTGCATTTTTATATAGCATCGTTCTCGGCTATGAAGATAAAGATGCAAAAATCAACACCTACAAGCCAAGAAGAGCGGAGTTAGACGACAACGTTATTTTTATATAAAACGTCTTCTATCAACATATAAGTTGGAGATAGGAGAATAGATAAATAAAGTGTTTATTTGATCTGTGCTTTTTTCTCTAGCTCTTTCATCTTCTCAAGCATTACATTTTTAGCTTTTTCGACTTTTAGTCTCTGCTCAATTGCCGCTTTTACTTCAGAGTAGTTTCTAGTTGTTTTTGGTTTTTTGTCTTCAATATAGATGACATGATGCCCAAACTGCGTTTTTACTGGTTCTGTGGTGAATTCTTTTTCTTTCATAGAAAACGCTTTATCATTAAACTCAGGTACCATTTGTCCCGTTGAGAAGTAGCCAAGGTCACCGCCCTCAGGAGCACTTGCACAAGTTGATTTCTCTTTTGCAATCTCCATAAACTTGTTTTTAAGAGCATCACCTTTTAGAGGCTTTAGCTGAGCAATAATGCTCTTAGCATCACTCTCTTTCTCTACAAGTATGTGACGCGCTCTCACGCTCTCATCTTCAGCAAACTCCTCTTTATTTGCATCGTAGTAATCTTTCTTCTCTTTTTCAGAGATAGCTATCTTGTCGAACTCTCTTTTTTGCCAAACCTGAATAGCAACCTCTTTTTTAATTCTATTGGTCACCTCTTCGTATCTCTCTTTAAAATCAGCTGCCTCTAAAAGTCCTGATTTTTTAGCGTCATCATAAACAAGTTCTTTTGCTATTAACTGCTCTAGCACCTGTTTTCTGAATTCTGACTGCTTTTCAGGAGGAACCTGATTAAGCCTTCCCTGTGTCGCAGTCATAAGCTCCTTATCTACATCTTCTTGAGTAATAGCGGTGCCGTTCACCGTTACCAAGGTTTGAGCCATTGACATTGTCGATACTATAGCTAATGAAGCTACCAATCTTTTTACTGTTTTCATCATTCTTCCTTATTTATTAAAAAAATTTTAGTTAGTTAATACTAATGATTATTAAACAGAGCGCATTTTGTATATAATTGCGTCATGAAAAAAGCCACAAAAGAAGAAATTAAAGAGATTCACGACCTTTTTATAGAAAAATATAGCGACGCAGTCACCGAGTTAACGTATAAAAACGCATATGAACTGGTTATTGCGGTTGCACTATCTGCTCAATGTACCGACGTAAGAGTAAATCTTATCACGCCATCTCTCTTTAAAAAGTATCCAGATCCAGAAGCATTGGAAAAAGCTGATATAGAAGATGTAAAGTCCATCATTAACAGTTGTTCATTTTTTAACAACAAAGCAAAAAATATTATAGCAATGGCAAAAAGAGTCGTAGGGGTTTACGGCGGTAAGATACCAATGGATGAAAAAGAACTTATAACACTCGCCGGAGTGGGTCAAAAGACGGCAAACGTGGTCATGATAGAGTACACAGGAGCAAATCTAATGGCGGTCGATACACACGTTTTTAGAGTCTCTCACAGACTGGGTCTTAGCGATGACAAAACGGCAACAAAAACAGAAGCGACTCTTGTCAAAAAGTTTAAAAACAATCTCCGTACGCTTCATCAGGGAATGGTGCTTTTTGGACGCTATATCTGCAAAGCAAAAAACCCAAAATGCGACGAATGTTTTTTAACACAATACTGCAAAACAAAAGAGAGTTTCAAGGTTTAAAAAATGTGGATTAATTTTTGCTTGAAAACAGCTATGACAAAATATTTACTCATTATATCAGCTCTGTTTATCTTCTCTGGGTGTTTTAATAAGCACGGCGTATCGCTGAAATACTACAGCGATTGCAAAGAGTATTATGACCTTCAAGGCTACTACCACAAAGAGTGCGGTGAGGATGACATTATCACCTATAAAAAGCTTGGCAAAAAAGCAGATGAAGCCGTAGAGTATGTAGTAGGAGCCGAAGAAGAGAAGCCAAAAGGGAATGTCTGGTAAGGCACTGATGTTACGCACTAAAACAAGCTAATGCGGTTTTCACGAAGTGAAAATGTTTCTTTAGAAAAACGAACAAGTCCGTTTTTCTAAAGAAACTTCGTTTTGTGGCAGGGACAGATGTCCCTTGCAACCCCCTACAAGTTTTTCGAGATTTACAATACTAACGACGAAATATGAAGTAATTTACAAAAACCCTATAAATTAAAATTACAAAATAGTTCTAGGCAATTTGACGAAATGTACTCCCGTACATTGAGTTAAATTAACGACGAAATATGAAGTAATTTTACTTTATAGCTATGAATGTTGCGAAGTTTGCCCAGCGGAAGACCACCTCACAGTGTGAGAAACCGCAGTTTTTCGCCATTTTAATATTTTCATCTTCGCTATATGGCACCAAAACATTCTCAAGTGCTTCTCTCTTTTGCATTATCTCATACTCAGAGTAGCCCTGCTCTTTTTTGAAGTCGTAGTAGCACTCAATAAGATCTTTGTTTAACTTAGGGTGATGTGAAATAACCTTCTCGCTAAAGATAAAAATACCCTCTTTTTTGAGTGAAGCAGATATCTTCTTTATAAGCTCTTCACGAATCAGCGGGCGGATAAACTGCAGTGTATAGTTGCTGATAAAAAGGTCGGCTTCTTTATAATCGTATTCCAAAATATCAGCATTTTTAAGCTCTATATCTGCCTTGAACGCTTCGCGCTTCTTTCTCGCCTGCTCCAGCATCGCTTCTGAGTTGTCAAGTCCCACTAACGTTGCTCTGTTTTTTAGTTTTCTGCTTATGCTTATCAGAAGCGTTGCGGTTGAGCAGCCCAAATCATAAGCTACGCCGCCATCTCCAAGCTGTTTTAGAGCAAAAAATTCTGTAATCTTCTGCGACTCCCCATAAAAAGGCACACTTCTTTTGAGCATGTCATCAAAGACGGCTGCAACCTCTTCATCGAACTCAAACTGTTTTTTTATCGGTTTTGCAAATACTTTATCATTCATTATGATTTGGCTAATTTCTGCCTATAGCATTTAGGTCAGAAAATGCACTCTCGACTCTTTGAATCAGAGTCAACTGACCGGCTCTGAGCCATTTTCTAGGGTCATAGTAGTTTTTGTTTGGCTTATCTTCGCCCTCTGGATTTCCAATCTGACCTTGGAGGTAATCTCTGTTTTTCTCATAATACTCTTTGACGCCTATCCATGTAGCCCACTGTGCGTCAGTGTCGATATTCATCTTGATTACGCCGTAGCTTATAGCTTCACGAATCTCTTCCGGAGTTGAACCTGAACCGCCGTGGAAGACGAAGTTTACCGGCTTTTCTTTAGTGCCGAATTTTTCTTCTATGTATTTTTGAGAGTTATCCAAAATTTTTGGAGTAAGCACTACATTTCCGGGTTTATATACACCGTGAACATTACCAAATGAGGCCGCTATTGTAAAATGAGGCGAAACTTCGCTCAGCTCTTTATATGCAAATGCTACATCTTCAGGCTGTGTATAAAGCAAAGAGTTGTCAATGCTTGAGTTGTCTACGCCATCCTCTTCTCCGCCGGTAACGCCTAACTCTATCTCTATGCTCATGCCGATTTTGCTCATTCTCTGCAGATATTTTTTACATATTGCCACATTCTCATCTAGAGGCTCTTCAGAGAGATCTAGCATGTGAGAAGAGTAGAGAGGCTTGCAGTTACTTTTGTAGTGGCTCTCTCCGGCATCAAGAAGAGCGTCAATCCAAGGAAGAAGCTTTTTTGCTGCGTGGTCTGTATGTAAAATAACAGGGATTCCGTACGCCTCTGCCATCATGTGAACATGGATTGCACCCGAGACTGCACCTGCTATAGCCGCTTTTTCTTTCTCGTTACTTAATCCTTTGCCGGCATAGTATGACGCTCCACCATTGCTAAATTGAATAATCACGGGAGATTTTACTTTTGCTGCAGCTTCTAAAACACTGTTTATAGAATCAGTTCCAACAACATTGATTGCAGGAATGGCGAAACCATTCTCCTTGGCATATTGATAAACTTTTTGCACATCATCACCAAACAATACACCCGGCTTTACAATATCTAAAACACCCATTATTAAACTCTTTTTATAAAATTTGTTCCCAATTATATTACAGGGTTCATTTAAAATAACTTTCGTAAAACATTATTATGCTAAAATATCCGAAAAAATAATCGGGATTTCAGATGAGACTAACGGTAGATGAATATTGTAAATACTTTAAAATGTCCAAAGAGATGGTAACCTCGAAGATTAGAGCAAAAAAACTAAACTATATTATCGAAGAAGGTAACACATATATTATAGTTACAAGAGAGTCGCTTGAGCGGGACAAAAGAGAAGAGATTCACGAAGAAAAAGAGAGCGTCCCAAGAGATGAGAAGCAGATAGCAAGGCCTAAAATTACGGTGGCTACGGTTCTCGCACTTTACCAAAAAGAGAACAACTTTCTAAAAAACAAGATAGCTCAGCTTGAAGCAAAGATAGATAAACTCATAGATGACAAAGAACAGATGCTTCGTGCGGAGAGAGACAAAATAGAGCAGATATATAGCTCCAAAGATGCACAGCTCAAAAACATCTTAGAACTTGTAAACAAAAAAATGCAATTTGAGCAGGAAACAACCACTATACATGAAGTAGAGAGCTTTAACCATCACAACAAAATGGTGCATCCCCACAATCATGAGGTAATAGAATTAAAAGAGTATCTAAAGCTCTTAGATCTTAAATCATCTCAGAGAAAAATTATAAAAAAACGATTTTTAGATGCCTATGACAATGATGTAAGAGTGATACACAAAGACGGAAAGCTCTACCTTGATTTTTCAAAATACGACTATAGTGACCTGCTTGCTTATTAAAAAATTTAAAACTAAAAATATCAACGCCACTATAGAGAAGTTTGCTGCGCAAAATGATCGCTTAGCACTAGAGTTCTCATTTAATATAAACAGCGTTGATACCTACATAAAAACAGTTGCGGACGACACCTTTGTCTTATATACCGAAGACATCCACAGCTACTACAAAGATCACGAGAAACTAGTTAACGAACATGTTAGAATCAAGCAGATCTATACAATTACGGTAAAAGAGACCCCTAAAAAGACAGTTAGACTAAACTACAATATCAACTTCTCGGACAATGATGTGTCCCCTGTAATAATTCTGCATCCTGAGTCACAGATTCCTTATAAAAAATATCAGCCAAAAGAGATCTACCTGCTTCTGCTAAAAGAGCTCAACAATATAAAAGCACTCAACGGAATTCTGATAAACATATTTGATACGCAGATGAAGGGGAAGCTAAAAGCATTTGTAAAGTACCTCTACAGTGGCAAATTTGTAAACAAAGTGAAGATTCCTCTCTTTAACGGCGTTGAACTGGAAATAAGAAGAAACAGCAAGCTTGTAATGCGCTTTTTACAAAAAGAGACAAACCATCAGGTGATTGAAGTCGATGAGGGTGAAGTCTTGGTTGATTTTATAAAACCAATATTTGGCAAAAATGGGCTTAATGCTTTTGGAGAGATTGTTGATAACGTCTATTCAAAAAACAGCGAAGACCTAAAATGCCATGTAGATAAAAAGAGCATTGATATTATTGAAAATGATGATAAAAAAATCTATAAAAGTAAAATAAAAGGCTATGTCCACTTTGATAAAAACAACTTTTATGTTGACAACAAGATCAAAATGGAGCATCTCTCTCGTGTTCAAGATTCAGTAGCAAAAGATGAAGACAACAATATAGAAGTCATTATCTCTCAAAACGACACCTCTTTGGACAGCCTTGGAGAAGGTGTTGAGCTTACCTCTGAGACGATTCATATAAACGGGCATATCGGTGCAAAGTCAACCCTTAAAGCCGTAAACCTTACAATAGACGGCGCAACACACAAAGACTCAACGCAAGAAGCAAAGTTCGCTACAATAAACAGACACAAAGGCAGACTTAGATGCCACAGTGCAAAAATAACGCTTTTGGAGGGCGGTGAAGTGCATGCAACAAACGTTGAGATAGAGAACTCTCTTGGCGGCACCGTCTATGCAGAGAACGTAACCATAGAAAATGTGAAAAACAACCTCAAAGTTTATGCATCCAACTCAATTACCATTAAGCGTGTCAGCGGAGAGGACAATCTCTTGAAGATAAGCTACAAGGATATTCCTACACTAAACAGCAAATATAATTTTTTAACTCAAGAGATAGATGAGCTAAAGTACAAACTTGAAGGAGCGCTAAAACACACCCCCTCAAGCGTTCCTCTCTTAAAAGAGCAGATCAATAAACTAAAAATCCAGCAAGATAGCATAGTAAACGGTGTTAAACATGCAAAGATAAGCGTAAAAGAGGCTTTTAGGGGTCTAAATACAATCTCTTTTGCTTTTGCAAATGGCGAAGAACTTACCTTTAAAACACAAGAGATATCTTATGAGCCCTTTTATATAGTTGAGTCTGGCGACTTTTTTACTCTTTACCCTACCCAAAAGAAAATTTTAATAGAAAAATAGATTTCAACCTCCTTTCCCTCCGTACTTCTCTTTTTTTTAAACTGTCAATTTTTTATTTTTCTCTACTTAAGAATTAATTTTTTATGCAAATAATATACGGAATTCCGTGCTTATAGATATATATATATGCTGTAAAATATATTATACTGCTTAATTAATATATTTTACAGCATATATTACAATTTATTATGTATTTTAGTTAAAATTAAATGTACATTTAAGTATTTATTTCGTACAATCTTGTATGCAAATCAACGACCTGTTTAATATTCTTCATAACTCTTTAGAGTCTCAAAACAATGGAAAGAAGATATCTCTTAAAGATATGGCTGATTCATTTGGGATTTCTATGCGTACATATCAGGATTGGAAACTTGGTCGAGCCAAGCCGCAAGCTGCTATTGTTGTTATGGAGATGCTAGGCAGACTAGAAGACGATGAGATCATTAGGGCTGTAAGAAAAATAAATAAACTTAAGGATTAAGATTATGAGCACGCTGACAAAACAAGAAAAAGATGCTTTAGAAGATGTGTTTCTATCTATACATACAGGTAAAAACAGGTATCAAAAGATAAGAGAATTATCCTCTTTTATTATAGCAAGTGACATCAGCAGCGTTGTGTCTAAACTACTCAAGCGTGCAAAAGTAGGACTAAAAAAGAGAAAAAGTTCATATTTTTTATCATTTTTAGATAAAAAGAAGAAATCTTTAAGCAAATAAACTATAAAGTGTCTATAGCTGAATTACATAGCTTTAAAATTATATTTTGAGTTTTGTAGTTTCGGAAAATCTTTATAAATTCAAGGGTAGATTTATGAATAAAGCTCAATTCGTTGAACTAGTGCAAGCAAGTGGTAATTACAAAACTAAAGTTGAAGCTGAAGCAGCTATCAAAGCATTCACAGATGCAGTAGCATCTGCATTAGTGAAAAAGGAAGATGTTTCTCTTGTTGGATTCGGAAGCTTTAGTGCTTCACTACAAAAAGGAAAAAGCGGTAAAGTTCCTGGTACCGACAAAACTTATACTACAAAAGATAAGATGGTTCCTAAGTTTAAAGCCGGCAAAGGTCTTAAAGACCGCGTTGCTGCCGGTAAATAAAACCTCATTTTGTCGCAAATTTCTTTTTGCGACAAAACTTCTTCTAAAACACACTGTTCTAAATAATCTTTAAAACAAAACTCTTACAATCCTTTTTAAATTTCAATAAAATATAGATACAATATAACCATCATACAAAAGGAGACAAAATGAAAAAAATTCTAATTGCGTTATTTATGCTTTTTTCCATAAATCTTAGCGCCCAAAGCAATGAGCCGCATGTTGTTTTAGAGACTACACAGGGAACAATCGAGCTTAGACTATTCCTGAGTATCGCTCCATTGGCGGTAGAGAATTTTTTAACACATGTAAAAAATGGCTATTACGACGGTGTTGTTTTTCATCGTATTATTAGAGATTTTATGATCCAAGGCGGAGACCCTACAGGAACAGGCAGAGGCGGTGAGAGCATCTGGGGGGAAGATTTTAAAGATGAGTTTACAAACAAGGTGTTTGATAGATCCGGTATTTTAGCTATGGCAAACAGAGGTCCTCACACAAACGGCAGTCAGTTCTTCATAACAACCGCTCCAGCTCCATGGTTAAACGGAAAACATACTATATTTGGTCAAGCAACAGCACAATCAATTGCTGTAATAGATAAGCTTCAAAGTGTTGCCACAAATGGTAGATCGGGTGGAGATAGACCGATAGAGGAGCAAAAAATTATAAAAGCGCATATCAAGTAAACACTGATATTTCTCTATTAAATGATAGTATGTAATTATTCTATAATTAATTTTACAATATAATGCCTCCATTAATAAAAGGCTATTTTTATGGAAATTCGTACTGTCGATAAAATTCAAAAACAGGCACTAAAAAAGAGTGCAGCAGATTTTACAAGGCTCGGTTTTGCCCTATTTTTTATGATAGGAGTTTTGACTTTTAGTTTTTTAAGCAACGGCGGCGTCTCTAATAACCTATTTTTAGCTATAGCAGCGCTTATCGGTGCGTACATGGCTATGAACATAGGGGCTAATGATGTTGCTAACAACGTCAGCCCTGCCGTTGGAGCAAAAGCGCTTACTTTAACAACTGCTATTATTATCGCTGCAATTTTTGAAACGGCAGGTGCGCTTATTGCCGGCGGCGATGTTGTCAAAACTATTAAAAACGGGATTATTGACATCTCAGCTTTTGGCGGAAACCCAGACCCCTTTATATGGGCTATGATGGCGGCTCTTCTTGCAGCTGCGCTCTGGCTAAATTTTGCCACAATGATGAGAGCACCTGTATCTACAACCCACTCAATAGTCGGTGGAGTAATGGGTGCCGGAATTGCGGCAGCAGGAGTAGGCATAGTCAACTGGGTAACGATGGGTGGTATTGTTGCATCCTGGATAATATCTCCTGTTTTGGGAGGGGTTATTGCTGCGGCGTTTCTCTTTGCTATTAAAAAATCAATTGTCTTTCAAGACGACAAAATAGAAGCTGCTAAAAAGTATGTCCCTATTTTTGTTGCTATTATGTCCTGGGCTTTTGTTACTTATCTTATACTCAAAGGCATGAAGCATATTTGGTCAAAAATATTGGAGCTTCTCAATACCCTGCCCTTAATATCACTTGAGATTACAAAAAAACCATCTTTTGCAACAGCTTTCATAATAGGTTTAATTGTTGCCTTTGTTGTTTACATGTTTGTAAAAAAAAGAATCAACTCAAACACAACTACTCTTCAAAATACAAGAGAATCCGTAAATACACTCTTTACCATTCCTCTTATTTTTGCAGCTGCTATGTTAAGCTTTGCCCATGGTGCAAATGATGTTGCAAATGCAATCGGACCATTGGCGGCAATTAATGATGCTATTGTAAGTGGAGGAGTATCATCAGCGGCATCTATTCCACTCTGGGTCATGGCGGTGGGAGCACTAGGTATCTCTCTTGGTTTAGCCCTCTACGGTCCCGGTCTAATTAAAACTGTAGGAAGTGAAATAACAGATCTTGATCAGATGAGAGCTTTTTCTATAGCAATGGCTGCTTCCATTACCGTCATAATAGCCTCGCAGTTGGGCTTGCCTGTTAGCTCAACTCACATAGCTATTGGAGGTGTTTTTGGTGTCGGCTTTTTAAGAGAGTGGCTCTACGCTAAAGATGAAAAAAATCATACGGTTGAGGATGATATTATTTCCATAGAAGATGAGAAGTTAACAAAAAGCGCTTATGAACATGAGTTAAAAGCGCTCGATCAAAAAGATGAAAAATCTCAAAGCGACTATACAAGAGTTGCTGAGCTATATAAACTTATAGCTAATGAAAAAAAGATTATAAAATCAACTAAAAAAAGCATCAAAAAAGCTCAAAAGATTCAATATGTAAGAAGAGATGCAATTAAAAAAATTGTTGCGGCATGGCTCATTACTGTGCCTGCTACAGCAGTACTTGCCGGTATGCTCTTTTTTACAATCAAAGGAATTATGCTTTAAATAAAGCTGTTAATTGATGAACCTTATGAAGCACAAACTTATAACTCAAAGATATGGCGTTTCCGTCTTTCCTACTACTATTATTTATGATAAAGATGGCAATGAGGCTTTTAGCGAGGTTGGTTATACTACAACTATTGGATTATGGCTTAGGATGTGGATAGCCGGATTATAAAAGTTTTATAGCTCTACTGCAATAAGAAGCAGTCAGAACTAAAGCATAAAGCCTCATAAGAGGCTTTATAACGCTACTTGCTTATCTTAACAGCATATGCTTTATGAGACAGAGGCACCCATGGGCGTTTAATGTGTTCTGGACGACGAAGTGTAGAGTTTTCATCTAAACCACGAGTCAGTTGATCTCTCCAACCCTCATAAACTTTGAAGTTGTTATCATAGTTTACAAATATATCGCCTATCTTATCACCAGCTTGTGCAGGCTCTAAAATAACTTTTTGGTGCCAGCAGTGCATACCTGAAATCGGGTCAGGGTGCGGAGCAGCTACGGCATTTTGCCATGAACCGCTAAGTCCATCCCACCAGATATTTGCACTATCTTTGTTGTAATCTGCAAATCTGTCAGTGTGGAAAGGCTTGATACCCTCAACATATTTGAGTTTACCTACTTTTCCATCCATCTGAAGCTCAGCAGTAGGTACACCGAAGCTGTTTAAGCCGCCATTTCCGTTGTAGTCTTCAATCTTGATCTGTGCACCCTCTTTACCTGCATTTTCAGGTGAGTGAGCCATAAATTTAGGATCGTTCATATTTCTAACAACCGGCTGAGAATCAACTTTTCCATCTGTAACGCCGTTAGGAATACTAACAGAGTTGACGAGTTTCCAGCGTCCTCCGTGGTGTGAACATGCAAGAGTTCCCGGTAAAACACCCTCTGTTGGAACAGCCATAGCAACAAAATAACCTGACTCCAGTCCTGTTAGGCTATCTACAATTCTAACACGTATTGCATCGCCGCGCTTAAAGCCTTGGCGTGCAGCATCTGGAGTTGAGATCCAGATAGGGTCATGATTTTGAGAAATCTCCATCAAGTGCTTAGAGTTTGCAGAACGTGTATGAATATTATATGGCAATCTAAATACTGTATTTAATGCATACGAATCTTTCTCACTCATAAAAGAGTGGTTTACATGCGAGACAATATGAACCATCTCTTTTTTCTCTTTCTCATTTCTCGGATAGAATGGAATAGCATATTCAGGCCATTTCCAGTCATCAGCAAGCCACTCACAGAAAAAGTCAAGTTTCTTATCAAGTGTTGCAAAACCTTCCATCTTTTTACCGTCAATCTCAATACCGATAGATTGTTTCTTACCGTGAGACTCTGCACTCATAACACCTGTTCTCTTGTCGATAGTAACATCTTTTTTGCTGTATTTATGCCCATGAGAAATATAGTTTTGACCATCATCAATTACTTCACGTTCTTGTGCAGAGTAGATATTGTTCTCCTCCATCCACGCACCGTGATCTCTCATATACTCATATACAGGAAATTCTGAGTTCTTATATCTCTCATCAGATGCAGCAGTTGCTTTAAGGTTTGGCAAGTTATCGCCAAACGCCGCATCATACCACTCAGCAATAGTAACAGGCTTGCCAGGATTCTTTTTGGACTCCCACATTGACTTGATAGTTTTAGTTTTTGACTCATCTAAATAGAGCTCGCCCTTTGGATCTATGTAGTTAACACACATATCGAACCAGAACTCATTCTCTTCCCAAACTTCTCCAAGACCAGCTTTTATATGAGCTTCTAGAGTAGCACGGTTAGGGTTTTTAGGCTTCCATCCAGCTTTTTCTAAAGCAACTCTCATAACAGGCTGACGGAAAGATGTCCAACGTGCAGGCATTGTAGCTTCTGAGTGCTGATCGTGTCTCTCACCCGCAAGACCAACAGGAAGAATATAATCTACATACCAGTTAGTCTCCGACCATACAGGAGAGAGGTTCATGGTAAGTTCCATCTTAGACTCATCTTTTATCGTATCTATCCATCTAAATCCATCCGGATTGATCCATACAGGATTGTACATACGAGGAATCCAAACTGCAAGTTTCTGTGGAACATTAAGACCTCTGTCAATCCATTTCTTCTGCCACTTCTTATCTGCAAGAAGGTGCGGTAGAAGGTAAGATAGTTCATAAGTCGAGAGAGGCCATTCAGGCGGCCATGAAAGTTCGTTATAAACATCGATTTTTGGAACATCTGCTCCACGTTTACCTTGACCTATTGTTGCGCTTCCGCCTTTTCCACCGACAGATATAACGTGCCAGCGGTGAAAGAACGTACCACCCTCAGGTCCGATAGCTCCACGAAGGGCTAGTGAAAGGTAACCTGTACGACCACTCATCCATCCACCGCGGTTTCCTGCAGCTGCCGCTCTCCAGAAATATGAAGAGATAGAAGTTCCAGCCCAGATAAACATATCGTAAAGTTTCTCTAGCTTGTATGCAGGGACATGTGTCTCTTTAACCGCATAATCTAGAGTAAAAGGAGAGTATAGCTCTTTTAAAACATCCAAGAATGTATCAAAATCATCGGCATCAGGAACTTTAGAGATATACCCTTTACTTACCATGAACTCCAGATATTTTTTGTTATCTAAGAAAACTTCCCAGTTTAACCATCTTCTAACGAACTCTTTATCTACTTTACCTTCACTCAACATTCTTTGAGCAAGGTAGAGATATATAACAGGCTCCGTTCCAGGCCATGCTGCAATCCAAAGATCTGCCATACCCGCAGAGTTTGAGAGACGAGGATCCATAACGACCATCTTCGCACCCTTAGCTCTAGCATCTGCAATAAATGATGCAGACTGCTGAAAGTAGTGACCTGCATCAGCTGCATGCGAAGAGTTAAGGAAGATAAGTTTCGCATTCGCCCAATCCGGAGAAGTTCTATCATCATTTGCCCACTGGATAGTAGGAGTACGACCACCCGAACTACAGATGTTTGTATGAGAGTTAAAACAGTCTTGACCTATAGTAGACCATACCTGACCCGTAAATCCGTTCTCATTTGGACGGCCGACGTGGAACATACATGATTTTTTAGAGAGCTCATCACCTACTGCGATAGCATCATGCATCTTTTTACCGATTGTAGTCATCGCCTCATCCCAAGTAGTACGGATCCACTTACCTTCACCACGAGCAGAACCAGGAGCACGCTTTAGTGGAAATGCGATACGATCAGGATCATACATCTGAGATTGAGTAGCATAACCTTTTGCACAGTTACGTCCACGTGAAGCAGGATGCAGTGGGTTACCCATATACTTTTTAACTGTAAATGTTTTTTTATCGATCCATGCAGTTAAACCACAAGATGCCTCACAGTTTGAACATGCGGTAGGAACGATTGCATAATCATTAACTTCAATACCATCAGGGTTTGAAGCACTTCTTACGCCATGGCGATCTATACCGCCTCTTTTCCAATCATCTCCGTCTAGCTCTTTAAAATCATCCCATTCACTCATAGGAGGATAGAATGATAAAGCGTCCGGAGTGTTTGTAAATTTACTCTCACTGACTGAGTCAGCAATAGCATCAGCCGTAAACACACCCTTTGCAATTGAAGCGCCTGCTACTGTAAATGCGGCGCCTTTTAAAAATGTTCTTCTACTTTCTAAATACATTAATATTTCTCCCTAACTCATTGGTAATAATTGTGGAATGATTAGCCATACATGCTTAACTATAGCAAGCCCGACTAATGCTAAAATAGCCGCCATTTTTAAAATACTATCACTTTTGCCGGCTCTGCTTAAAAGAACAAAGAGCATCGGTAAAATATAAGCTATCCACTGACCAAGCCAGAACATAACAGTATATGGTCCATCACCCTTAATATAATCTATAACAGCAGCAATCTCTTCTGCCTTCATTGAACCGAATATATACTCTGACATATAGATTATAAACGCCATTAAAGCACTAAGCCCTAGGACTACACCTAAAGTATTTTTCGCCTCTGCGCTTAGCTTGTTTCCGCCAAGAAGTATCATAAATGCCGAACCTGCAAGAAGTGCTGCTAAAATCATTTGAGCAGACTCTGCCGGCATCTGCCAAAGTTCGCGAGCAGTACACTGAGCCATAAGAGCGGCTGTATAAAGTGTTACCGGAATAGCAAGAATTGCTGTCCATAATAGCACTTTGTCAAATGTTTCATTCTTTTTCTTATATGCAAGAAATACCAAAAGCACTAAAAGACCTAAAAATGCTGAAGCCATAAATGAGCCCCAAGCAATCGCCGATGAGAAACTAGGGTAAACAAATATATGCCACATTCTAAATGGTTGATGTAGGTCTGCTAGTGTAAACAACAAGAAAATATTAATAAATATAAATGCAACTATCGCTGTCGGGAGTCTTAAGTTTTTAACTGACTCAGGATGCATTCTAAGAAGCACAAAGAGTATAAGAATAACACCGGTACCGATACTTTTTGCCCACATATTAACAGTAACTAGCCATGGCCATACTATCCCCGGAATTGCTACGTCTAAAGTAACTACAGCATTTGTAGCTGCTAAAATTTCATGTGCCATTAGTGGTTCCCTCCCGCTGGAAGTGTTGTGATATTGTTAAAGAGTGAGTATCCATCAATTCTCTCTGAAGCAAGAGGGTTAAGAGTAACGTTTCCGCCGCCTACATAGTAGTGATGAGGATTAGTTCCTTTTTCAGGTTTACGAACTTGAACTCCACCTTGATGAACCTGAATATACTTAGAGATGTTTGAGGCAGGATCATCCAAGTCTCCAAAAATATTTGCCTGAACAGGACATGCAACAACACACGCCGGCATCATACTTGAAGCAACACGGTGCGCACAATATGTACACTTATCTGCCGTTTGCGTCTGAGGGTCAATATAGATAGCTCCGTAAGGGCAAGCCATAACACAACCTGCACAACCAATACAACGCTCTTTGTCAATGTTGACAATTCCGTTTTCAAGATAGTGAAGTGCGCTAACTGGACAAATTCTCTCACACGGTGCATTTTCACAGTGATTACATCTAAGCGGCGTAAATGTTCTTCTTGTTTCGGGGAAAGTTCCCACATCTACATATTTAACACGAAGTCTCCATGTACTAAGCGGAACTTCATTTTCCACTTTACATGCGATTTCACACCCTTTACATCCCATACACAGATGCAAATCAACTAGGAAGCCTAATTGCATATATTCTCCTTAATAGCCTTTTGACAGACAGATATTTTAGTTTTATACTACGCGTAATCTATATAAAAAGAATCCCTTATCCTATGGACATATGGTTTTCTTACTATGGGTATATTATCTTTATAAAGCTTAAACTAATTATAGAAATGTGATTATTTTATAATATTTTTTATAACTGGGAAGATTTGAAAAGTAAAAAATAGAGGGTGGCTTTAACTATCAAGCCTTACCCTGACCGAGAGTTCATGTGCGTTTAATCCCTCGGTATTTGCAATAAGTGCACACTCTTCCCCTATCTCATTAATAGCTCTTTTGCTAAAAAAGATAATGGAAGATTTTTTCATAAAGTTTTCAACTCCAAGAGGTGAATAAAACTTTGCCGTTCCGCCTGTTGGAAGCGTATGATTTGGACCTGCAACATAATCGCCTATCGCCTCAGGCGTATTGTGCCCCAAAAAGATTGCTCCCGCATGTTTTATAGACGCAAGAAGCTCAAAAGGGGACATCGTGGCAACTTCTAGATGCTCTGGCGCTATTTGGTTCATTAGCTCCACAGCCTCGTCCATGTCGGAGGTTACGATAATAGCCCCTCTCTCTTCGATGGACTTTCTTGCAATTCCTTGTCGCGGAAGTTTTAAGAGCCAATTCTCAAGCTCTATTTTCACCTCATCTGCCAACTTTTGCGAAGGCGTTATTAAGATAGAACTTGCCATCTCATCATGCTCTGCCTGAGAGAGCATATCTATAGCCATATGAGAAGCATTCGCGCTCTCATCCGCCAAGATACCTATCTCACTCGGTCCTGCAATCATATCTATATTGACCTCTCCAAAGACCATTTTTTTTGCGGTTGCTACAAAGATATTTCCCGGTCCGGTAATAACGTCAACTTTTGGAATGCTCTGCGTGCCATAAGCCATAGCCGCAATCGCGCTTGCTCCGCCGACCTTGTAAACATCACTCACTCCGCAAAGATGACATGCCGCAAGCAGAAGCTCGTTTGGTTCATTATCAGGTGTCGGGGTGCATACGACTATATTTTTAACTCCGGCAACTTGGGCAGGGATGACATTCATCAAAAGAGAGGACGGGTATGCCGCTTTTCCTCCGGGTATATAAAGACCCGCACTGTCAACGGGTGTGACTTTTTGACCCAAAATTATCCCGTTCTCTTCGCTGTCAAACCAAGATTTAGGTTTCTGCTTTTCATGGTAGCTTTTTATTCTATCGTATGCCAGATGCAGGGAACTTTTAAGTTTTTCGTCAATATTGTCATAAGCTTTCTTCATCAACTCCGTAGATATTTTCAGATCTTCATCGCTAAGAGGAGTCCATTTGTCAAATTTGGCAACATGACGCTTAAGCGCCTCATCTTTATCTTTTTTTATCTCGCTTATGATATTTCCGACTATTGCCGTAACAGACTCTATATCCATCTTGCCGCGCTCAAGAAGCTCGCTAAACTCTGCTTTAAAATTGTTGCTTTTTGAATTTGTGAAAATCATTTTTTGTTTTTTTCCTTCTTATACTCTTCTTCGACAATGGAGAGTGCCTTTAGAAAATTTTCGGTATTCATAGCGCCCATAAGCGCCTCAAACATCGGCTGACCGCTTGGCATCAAGAACCAAATAGCCGGTGTTCCCGGTCTCCAAAGCTCCTCTGGAAGATAATCATTCTCATCGCTGTATGAAATCACTGAAATGAAATTTTTGTTCAATCGTTCCACTACCCTTGCGTCTTTAAAAGTAGTCTCATCCAGTATTACACAATATTTACATTTATGGCTTGATGAGACAAACAGCACTGGTTTGTCCTGCTTTTGTGCAGTTGCAGTACCTTCATGATAATCTTTTGCCCAATTTATCTCCGCGCCGAAGAGATTTATCGCTATCCCCAGCAGTAAAAATATATAAAATTTACGCATGTTCTTTTACCTTTTCTAAAAGTTCTTTAGCACACTCGAGTGCGCTTTTATCGGTCACGTCAATCACGATATCTGCAACAGCCATATACTCCGGCAGCCTCTCTTTATAAAGCTCCTTTGCCTTTTTCAAATCATTTAACAACGGTCTTTTTTTAAGTTTTTTTGACGCATTGGGATGACTTTTGATTCGCTTTAGTATTTTATCAAAAGAGGAGTTTAAAAAAACAACAACTCCTATATCTTTTAGATTTTCCTGCTTATAAAATCCGCCTCCGGTTGATATAAGAGTGTTGCTAACTGAGTTCTCCAGCCACAAAGAGACTCTCTTCTCCAAATCTCTAAAGTACTTTTCGCCGCTTTGTTCAAATATCCGCTTAACGCTTCTATTTTCCATACTCTCTATCAAATCATCCGTATCAACCGACATATAATCAGATATTTTGATGAGTTCTCGGGCAACACTACCCTTGCCTACACCCATAAAACCTACTAAAATAATATTTTTACGATTCGGCATTTACTACCTCCTTATACTCTACTAGAAGTGCTAATATATGGCACTTTGCACTCTGAATTTTTCTCACTTTTAGTTTTCTACTTTCATTGTAAACATGCTCATGTCAAAATCAGGTTTGGTTTTGATAGTTTTTAGATATATCAAAACCGCAATAACGATATTGTACTCCAATATTAACATGCTTGCTATAAACACAAGCGCAGATATCTCTAAAAGATAAGGCATAAAAAAAGAGAGGATAAAACCGATAAGTGATACTATAAAGAGCACAAACTGCGCTGTTGCAAGTTTTTTGTTGACCATCTCATTCATAGTAGGAATACTCATATATCCCTTTGCATTAAGATGAAACCAAATCAAAAACGGAACTATCTTATAGAGCATTCCCGACATTATAGAAAAGATAAATCCTCCGCCTATAAAAATGGAGACAACTACTATATACTCTGCGTTAAAAAAATCGTTTATGACCCATGAGAAGGTACCAAGAGTCATAAAAACAGCCGCACTTCTCCAGTACCAGATTGTTACGTCGCTTACTTTTCTGCGGCGGGCATTGAGCTTTATGTAAACCGTTGTCGCAAATGCCCAAAAAAATGTAGCAATCCATATCTTTGCCGCCACTGCGTATGAATCAAAAAATAGGTTAAGCAGCAGCCACAGAAGAAGTCCCATGCTTATAAGCCAAACAACCCTCTGCTTACAAAATCTTTTAAACTTCGGTGCAACATAAAACATAGGCAAAATATGAAAAGTAACCCCGATTATCAAAACTCCTGCAAAACCAAAGATTGCCCAGACACTATGGACATTTGCAAAGAGCAAGTGTGAATCGGAAAATCTACCGATTCCATACGATGCCAAAAGATGCACTCCTATCAGTGTTATAAAAAGAGCAAAGACTAAGCCTGTAATTATAGCCCTTATACTTGCAGTAAAATTGATAACATTTTTAAAAGCAGCCAACATGGAGATAATTATCAGCAAAAAACCGCCACCCAACAACACGGATGCTGCGAGTAGCAAGATTGATATGTTTAACCACAACCCAAAAATCATGCAAAGAGTACCCGTTAGCAAAAATATATACGATATTTTGGAGACCAAATCTACCTTTGCTATTTTAACTCCTGCTAAAACAGGCAACATTTGGGTAAGTGCACCGAACATTACAAAGCTTAAAAAACCGATAGTTATTGCATGCGTGATTACAATTGCCTCCATTGAGTGTCTGCTAGTAAGAGCAGCGGCATCACTAAAAAGGATTAATATCCCTGCTAAAATAGCAAAAAGAGGTGCCGTTAGAAAAAATCTAAGAGGTGCTGATATGGGCGGTGCTTGATCTACCGAGAGTCCGTCAAAATCCAAATCTATATCTTCTACTACTCTACAATCATTGAACGCATCATATCGACTATGCGGTCTGATTCTGCGCTTAGGTGCTGCTGTGCCATCGTGTAGAGCATCTGCTCCTCTTTCATATTGTGCTGCTGCATTAAAATCATCAATGTTTCGCTGCTTCCGAAAAACTTATCCTTATCCTTAGTCTCAATCGCTTTGCCCATGTCCGAGATAAGACCTCTCATCTGCGTGTGCTCATGTCTCATCATGGCAGTAGGACCCTGAGTCATTCCCGTTTTTTGCTCAAACTCCACAAACATGACACGCTCTTCCATCTGAAAATGTCTCTGGGTACCATAAGCAAACGCATCATATGCCTCTTTTGCACTCTCTATCGAGTTGGCTGCAGCATCTTCCATTGCTGCAAACAGTTCGTCGCATCGACCGTGATCTGCCGCTAAATACTCTTTAATACTACTCATTGTTTTTACGCCTTAATGATTAAAATTTTCGTATTATATTAAAAATAATTTAAATAAAAATTACTGCATGTCAATTTAAAGGGCACTTCTAAAAATCCTATAAAATCTCAAAGCCTAAAAAAGGAGTGAGATTGTGCAAAACTTTTTTTGAGTCATAGCCGTAGCTATGGCGATAAAAAATTTTGTGCAAGATTGCTCCTTTTTTAGGCTCCCAAAGGGCAATAGAGCAAACACGCTACTGCTTCGTTGAAATCACTTGAAGCTACTAGTAGCTCCTGCGTAATTTCGCCTCGCATTAGCATATTTGCTCTATTGTTGAAAACTTATAGGGTTTTTAGAGGCGCCCT
>NZ_JACUTS010000102.1 GCF_014859695.1 Sulfurimonas sp.
ATGATAGATTATCAAACCATTAAACCTTGGCTGTTTAAGCTCCAACCTGAGAGCGCTCACCATCTTGCAGAGTTTGCACTTAGATTGCCAAATATCTGCCAAATACCTTTCAACCCTTTTTTGGAGTCACACTTTGTGACAAACGAGATTTTAAAGCAGGAGCTCTTTGGGCGTACTTTTTTAAACCCTGTAGGACTTGGTGCTGGTTTTGACAAAAATGCAACCATGATTCGCGGCATACAGATCTTGGGATTTGGTTTTACAGAGATAGGAACCGTTACGCCTAAGCCTCAAGAGGGAAATCCAAAGCCTAGAATGTTTCGTCATGTTGAGGAGCGAAGCATTCAAAATGCGATGGGCTTTAACAATGACGGACTCCTAAGGGTTCAAAAAAGATTAAAGCAGAGGTTTCCTTTTACAACCCCAATAGGCATAAACATTGGCAAAAACAAAGTCACTTCCGAAGCCGAAGCCATCAACGACTATACGACGCTCATCAAGGCGCTTCATGAGCTTGGCGATTATCTGGTTATCAACATCTCGTCTCCAAACACTCCGGGTTTAAGAGATTTGCAAAATGAAGAGTTTATAACAAGGCTTTTTAAAGAGGCTAAAGCGATAACCACAAAGCCGATTTTACTAAAAATCGCGCCCGACATGAGCAAAGAGGATGCGGTTGCACTCACAACGCTTGCAGTAGAAAAAGGGGCTGATGGCATCATAGCTACAAATACAACCGTTGATTACTCGCTTGTAAAAGAGCCAAAAGATATAGGCGGGCTTAGCGGTGCGGTTCTTTGTGAGAAGAGTTTTGAGATATTTGAAGCGGTTGCAAAAGAGCTTTACGGTAAAACGACACTTATCTCAGTCGGCGGCATCGACTCTGCCAAAGAGGCATACAGACGCATAAAAGCGGGAGCTTCTCTTGTTCAGATCTACAGCGGGCTTATCTTCGGCGGACCTGACATGATAAAAGAGATAAATATGGAGCTTACCGAACTGATACGTGCCGATGGGTACACAAACATTACACAAGCAATAGGCGCGGATAGAAAATAGCATGAAATTTATTTTAGCACTCACACTCATCACAGGAGCATTAATGGCATCATCACTACCAAAATATGAAACAAAAACACTCAAGAATGGACTGCAAATTGTTGTTATACCGCTAAAGAACAACACAAACGTCATCAGCACCGATATTTTTTACAAAGTCGGAAGCAGAAATGAAGTTATGGGCAAAACAGGAATTGCTCACATGTTAGAGCACATGAACTTTAAATCTACAAAAAACCTCTCTGCCGGTGAGTTTGATAAAGAGGTAAAGAGTATTGGCGGCATAAACAACGCTTCAACAAGCTTTGATTACACACACTACTACATCAAATCAAGCACGCAAAATCTCGACAAATCGCTTGAACTCTATGCAGAGCTTATGCAAAACCTAAACCTAAAAGACAAAGAGTTTCAGCCTGAGCGTGACGTAGTTGCAGAAGAGAGACGTTGGAGAACAGAGAACTCTCCGCTTGGCTATCTCTACTTTGCACTCTTTAACAACGCTTATGTTTACCACCCTTACCACTGGACACCGATTGGTTTTATGAACGATATCCAAACATGGACGATTCAAGATATTAAAGATTTTCACAAAACGTACTATCAGCCCAATAATGCGATTTTAATGGTAACAGGTGATGTAGATCCAAAAGAGGTTTTTAAAAAAGCTAAAAAGAGATTTGAACATCTGAAAAACGGGCCAAAAATACCTGAGTTTAAATTTGTAGAACCTGAACAAGACGGGCCAAAAAGAGTTACTATAAAAAGAGAGAGTGAAGTTGAGATGATTGCCATCACTTTTCACATACCTAACTTTAAGCATGAAGACCAAGTAACGCTGAGTGCAATATCTGAGATTTTATACTCAGGCAAAAGCTCAAGACTCTACAAAGAACTTATGGATAAGAAACATCTTGTAAACAGTGTTTATGCGTACAATATGGAAAATATAGACCCAGGTCTTTTTATATTTTTGGCTACATGTAATCCTGAAGTAAAAGCAGAGGATGTTGAACGTGAGCTTATAAAACAGATAGAGCTTATAAAAAACAAACCCGTAACGCAAAAAGAGCTTGAGAAGGTAAAGATAAATTCTAAAGCTGATTTTATCTACTCACTGGAGAGCTCAACTTCGGTGTCAGATCTCTTTGGAAGTTATCTTGTACGCGGAGATTTGACGCCGCTTTTGACTTATGAAGAAAATATTGAAAAAATTACACAGGAAAAGGTACAAGAGGTCGCAAACAAGTACTTTGACTTTGACAAATCGACAACACTTATTTTAAAAAAAGGGAACTAGATGGATATCGTAACAGGCTCAACAACTGCCCTCATCACTCCGTTTAAGAATGGAAAACTTGATGAGCAAACCTATGCAAACCTCATAAAAAGACAGATAAAAAACGGCATAAACGCAGTTTGTCCGGTCGGAACAACAGGGGAGAGCGCCACTCTTACCTATGAAGAGGATAGACGATGCATAGAGATAGCGGTTGAAGTTTGCCGCGGAACTGACACAAAAGTTCTTGCGGGCGCAGGGAGCAACTCGACTGCAGAAGCTGTAGAGGCCGCAAAAATAGCTCAAAAATGCGGGGTTGATGCTATATTTTCCGTTGCACCATACTATGTCAAGCCGTCTCAAGAGGGACTCTATCAGCACTACAAAGCCATAGCCGAAGCAGTAAGCGAAACACCTTTTATGCTCTATAATGTTCCGGGACGCACAGTTGTTGATATAAGTGCGGACACCGTGATAAGACTATTTGATGATGTTAAAAACATCTACGGCATTAAAGAGGCAACCGGAAGCATTGAGCGAAGCGTAGAGCTTCTCTCTCGCAGACCGGAACTTAAAGTATTTAGCGGCGATGATGCGATTGATTACCCAATCCTTGCAAACGGAGGAGCTGGTATAACTTCCGTTACGGCGAACCTGCTTCCCGACTTAAAAAGCGAGCTTGTACGACTAGCTCTTAGCGGTGAGCATAAAGGCTCAAAGGCACTAAACGATATGCTTTTTCCAATCAACAAAGCGCTCTTCTTGGAGTCAAACCCTATTATGATAAAAGCTGCCATGTATATAGCGGGGCTTATTGAAACATTGGAATACAGACTTCCTCTTGTTGCCCCAAGTATGCAAAATATGAAGATACTAGAAAAAGTTATGAAAAACTATAAGATTAAGGGATTGTAAAATGAAGGGAAAAACTCTATTTGTAAGCGGAGGAACTCGCGGAATCGGAAAGGCAATCGTCTACGCTTTTGCCGAAAAAGGGTGTGATGTGGCATTTACCTATGCGACAAAAGCAGATACCGCAAAAGAGATTATCGCAGACATCGAGTCAAAATACGGCATAAAAGCCAGAGCTTATGCACTTAATATACTTGAGCCTGAGACATATAAAAATGTCTATGAAGAGTTTGACAAAGATTTCGAGAGACTTGACTTTTTTATATCAAATGCCATTATATCGGGTCGCGCAGTTGTCGGCGGATTTGGACCTTTTATGAGACTAAAACCAAAAGGTTTAAATAACATCTATATAGCAACAGTAGCTGCCTTTGTCCTTGGTGCTCAAGAAGCGGTTAAAAGAATGGAGAAAACGGGCGGCGGAAGCATCATCAGCATGAGTTCGACCGGCAATCTTGTCTACACTCCAAACTATGCAGGCCACGGCACAAACAAGGCTGCGGTTGAAACGATGGTTCGCTACGCAGCAGCAGAACTTGGCGAGAAAAACATAAGAGTAAACGCGGTAAGCGGCGGACCTATTGATACGGACGCTCTTAAAGCCTTCCCTAACTATGAAGAGGTAAAGAGAGAAGTAGTAAGACGCTCTCCGCTCTCTAGAATGGGAGAGCCTGAAGACCTCACGGGAGCATGTCTCTTTCTTTGCGGCAATGAGTCATCTTGGCTTACAGGACAGACAATCGTCATTGACGGCGGAACTACTTTTCAGTAGAGCGCCTCTTCTGCTAAAGTAAATATTTTTCTAAAAAATATTTACTCAGATGATGCTATCATGCACTTCATGAAAAATATAGAAAAACTCATTGAACCGTTAAATCTTATCTATTATGAGTATGAAAAAAGCTCCAACTCTTTTATACTTGACAGAAACTACTCTAATGAGCATATCTTTGAAGAGCTCATAAAAATTACCTATCTCCTTAGCAAACAAAATATCAATTTTTTTGTTGATGAAAAAAAATCACTCGTTCTCAATGCTAAAAACTCCATTTTTTTAAAAATGAAAAGATACATAGATTCATTTTTTGAAAATATCAGAAACAGCTCTTTAAACATCTATATACTAAATGACAAGAAGGTCAAATGGGCTAAAAACCTCCCTGTAATTAAAATCCAGACCATAAAAGTAGACTTTGACTTTTCAAAATATGACGCCATCATCTTTACATCTAAAAATGCAATCTACTCACTAAACTCTTACAATAAAGAGTGGATGACAAAACCGGTCTATGCAATAGCTCCCCAAACAGCAAAGGTAGCAAGCAATCTGGGAGCAAAGATTAAATTTGTCAGCAAAGAAAAACATGGAGATGAGTTTGCGACAGAGCTAATTCCTCTTTTAAAAAACAAAAAAGTACTCTATATTAGAGGCTCCAAAGTAGTTACCCATCTTGTTGAGACACTAAACTCAAACGGGGCAATTTGCGACGAAGCTATCGTTTATAGGACTGTATGCGTAGAGTTTACAAAAAAGATAAAGCTTCCGAAAAAGTCCGTGATTATCTTCTCCTCTCCCTCTACAATCGAGTGTTTTTTAAAAAATGCCAAGTGGGACGAGAGCTACAGAGCGGTCTCTATCGGTCACACAACACAAAAATATTTTCCACCATACATAACTCCCCATGTATCTGAGACTACTTCATTAGACTCATGCGTAAAAAAAGCGATTGAACTTAGTCGCTATAACTCTTAAAAACGTTTAGTTTTCATTGTACTTAGAGCTGTATAATGA
>NZ_JACUTS010000103.1 GCF_014859695.1 Sulfurimonas sp.
GGATGCGTACTGGTAACGGTACCGAGGGTTCGAACCCCTCCCTGTCCACCACCAAAAGCCCTATTTTAGGCACTTTCAAGAAATCATAAAATCCCCCGACATACCCCCAACCAAGAATAAACACTAATCTATCTATCAAAATTAACAAAACTTGTATCCAAATCAAGAAGCGCACGCATCTCAGCCCTATCTTTTATTTTTAATTTCAAATTTTTCTTTTAGCTCTTTAAGCTCAGTTAGGTTTTGCTCCGACTTATCAATCAATTCGTCAAATGCCAGGCCTTTCATTATTGTCTTATAGAGATTTGGTTTTTTATCTCTCCAATTTCTAATAGTTTTAACATCAATATCCAAAAATCCCGCCATATCTCTTTGAGTCATTTCTTTGCCTTTTTAAAGCAAAAATTACAAAACTTCCATTGATGTTACAACAAGCCCAAATAACCCTATTATTAAAAATAATAAGAGAATATATCCCTCTTTTTAATTTTAAGCAGGTATTATTTACTTTTTTAAAAGTAAAAAGAGGGAAACTATGATTTTAAAAATAATCCAGCACATGCAAGAACTTCTAAAAAATAGTGAAAGATTTTGCGACAAAGAGGGAAATCTATTTTTCCATAATATCCTTGAATCGGTAGAAAATATTGACGCTGAGTTAATCAAGCTGCTTGTAAGAGATGAAAAAGCAAAAAAGCAGTTCTTTACAAAAATAGAAGATGTTTATGTACTCGACCAAAACAAGCTTATAGAATTTTTTACCATGAACGAGTTTTCTAAAAACTCATACACAAGCTATACCAACAAAATAGGGCTTATAAAAAAAGACAGTTTTATCAAAAAATTTGACGATGTCGTGCTTGCATGGCCGTATAAAGACTGCATTTTAGAGGGCAGACAGAGCAAGGATAATGATAAGAAAAATGAGGTTTTTTACAACGAAATACTAAGCCGCGATGAGATTGACAGACTTTTTGAGCCAAAGGCGTTTACGAATATAAAACGCTTCACAAAAGACGGCGTAGAAGAAAATCCGCAAATGCGTGAAGATGACAACCTCATCATAAAAGGCAATAATCTTATAGCGCTTCACTCTCTAAAGAAAAAGTTTGCGGGGAAAGTAAAACTTATCTACATCGATCCCCCCTACAACACTGGAAATGACAGCTTCAACTATAACGACAGATTTAACCACTCCACATGGCTGACTTTTATGAAAAATCGCCTTGAAGTTGCAAGGGAATTTTTGAGTGAGGATGGCGTTATATTTATTCAGTGTGATGATAATGAACAAGCTTATTTAAAAGTGCTTATGGATGAGATATTCGGAATAAATTGTTTTATTTCAAATTCAATTGTTATTATAAACAGGGGAGGCAGGGATTATGGAGGAATTGCAAAAACTCACGAATATTTATTAATTTACTCAAACAATGCACTAAAAGAATTAAATTTCATTGATGATAAAGAAAAAAAATTTGACTATGAAGACAACCAAGGTGGATTTAATTTAATGGAATTAAGGAATAGAAATATTTTATTCAATGATAAAAATAGACCTAACTTATGTTACCCATTTTATGTTAATCCAAATAGTAAAGATAACAATTCTTTACTTGAAATTTCATTAGAACCTAAAGAGGGATTTGTCGAGCTTATGCCATTAAAATCTCAAGGTGTTCAAACTGTTTGGAGATGGGGAAAAGAAAAATCGCTTGCAAATATAAACGGTGAAATAAAAGGTAAAGAAAAAGCAGATGGTGGTTTTATGATAGTACAAAAATATCGAAAAACTACCAGCAGACAAAGAAGTGTTTGGGATGAAAAACCGTTTGTAAACGAAAGGGGAACTGAACATATAAAAATGTTGTTTGGCGATAAAATATTTGCCTATCCAAAATCTGAATTTTTAATTGAAAGAATCATTGAAATTTCAACACAAGAAAACGACATTGTCATGGATTTTCATTTAGGCAGTGGCACAACCGCCGCCGCAGCCCACAAAATGAACCGCCGGTATATCGGTATTGAACAGATGGACTACATCGAAGATATAGCGGTCGAGAGAATGAAAAAAGTTATAGAGGGTGAGCAAGGCGGAATCAGTAAGGCTCTGAATTGGCAAGGCGGCGGCAGTTTTATCTACGCAGAACTCAAACAAATCGATACTTTCAAAGATGCCGAAATAGGAAAGCTAAATAAAAACATGCACTATCTTCCTATTGCAGAGATAGAAGATGCGGAGTATAAAATATCAGAAGAAGAGATAGCGATAAACAAAAAATTCTACGGAATTGAAAATGAGTAATCTTTTATATCAAAGCATAGAGAGTGCTTTTGAGTATGTAGAAAAACCCGAGATTCCAAAAAGTATTGCAGAAAACATAAAACAGCAGCTGCGACCCTACCAAATAAATGCATTAGAGAATTTTATCTTTTACATGTCAAGTAAAAAACATAAAGAGATTCCAAACAAACACCTCCTTTTCCACATGGCAACGGGGAGCGGAAAAACGAACATCATCGCTTCCTCTATTTTGTACCTTTATGAGAGAGGATATAGAGATTTTATATTTTTCGTAAACACAAACAACATCATCACAAAAACAAAAGCAAATCTTGTAGATAAATACTCCTCAAAGTATCTCTTCAAAGAAAAGATATTGATAAACAACCAAGAAGTAGTCATAAATCTCATCGACGATACATTTGACAGCTCAAAGAGCGATGATATAAATATCCTTTTTACAACGATTAACAAACTTCATAATGACCTTGAGAGCGCCGTAAAAGAGAACTCGATCACTTACGCCGACTTTAAAAATAAAAAGCTAGTACTCATCGCCGATGAGGCGCACCACTTAAACGCAAATACCAAAACCGAAAAAGAGACAGAGCAAAACTGGGAACAAACGACAAAAAATCTTTTAAACACCAACAAAGCGAACATTTTGCTAGAGTTTACCGCTACGCAAGATCTCGAAGACAAAAAGATAGGAGCGAAGTACAGAGATAAAATCATCGCCGATTATCCGCTTGTAAAGTTTCGTCAAGACAGATACTCCAAAGACATAAAACTAATCAGTGACGCTTTGGATGACAAAAAGCGGATTTTATCGGCGGTGATGGTAAGCGAATACAGAAGGCTTATCGCTCAAAGAGAGCTTAACGTGAGTATAAAACCCGTCATAATGTTTAAAACCGTAAAAAATACCGAAAATATTGATGCCGTGTTCGATACGTTTGTAAAGCTTATAGAAAATTTGAGGGAGAACGATATTGATGAAATATTTAAACTCTCAGATATAAAAGCGATAAAAGAACTCGAAAAAATAGTGAGCGATAAAAAAGTTTTTGTGCAAAATATCAAGTACGCTTTTGAAAAATCAAACTGTTTGGTCATCCACTCAAAAGTAAAAGATAAAGATGAAAAACTAAAAAATCTAAACTCTCTTGAAGATTCAAAAAATAGGGTCAGAGCCATTTTCGCGGTAGATATTTTAAATGAGGGTTGGGATGTTTTAAATCTCTTTGATATCGTCAAACTTGATGAGATGCAAAAAAATACAAAAAGCACGATAAGCGAAGCGCAACTCATAGGGCGAGGAGCAAGATACTTTCCGTTTGAATATGAAGAAGAAGACAGATATAAAAGAAAGTTTGATACGGATTTTGAGAATCCTTTGAAAATTTTAGAGGAGATGCACTTTTACAGCGTAAATCAAAGTGATTATATAGCATCTCTTACAAAAGAGCTTAAAAAAATCGGGCTTCTCGATGATACAGATAACGAGCCTAAAACTGTTGAGCTAAAACTAAAGCAGAGCTTTTTAGAAGATGAGATTTACAAAAATGGAGTCATTTTCGTAAACAAAAAAGTTGCACAAGACAAAAGCGCAATAATAAGCATCAGTGACTATATATCATCATCTTATAAAACGCAGAAAAGGTATATTGACAACACGACGCATGAGTTAAAGGTATTTGACGAAGAGATAAAAGAGGCAAATTTTAACAAAACGGCGAAATATAAAATCAAAGAGCTTGATAAAAATTTAGTAAGAGTGGCCATAAATAAAAAACCGTTTTTCTATTTTAACAACTTGAAAAAATACTTTGTAAATCTTCAGAGCATAAGCGAATTGATAGAGAGTGAGAACTATTTGGGAAGCGTCGAGTTCGGTTTTTTCACGACAAAGGAGTTTGCGCTTGAGGACGAGGTGAAGATAAAATTTCTGCTTGAACTTTTGGACCATATTGAGAGCAAGATCATAAAAAATGCAAAAGAGCATATAGGCAGCCGTGAGTTTTATCCTGTGCGAATCAGCTCAAAAATACCTCCTAAAAAAACCGTAAAATTCAAAGACAGCGACAGCCGCATTGATGTTCTGGATGATTGGTATGTTTTTGAAGCACACGGCGGAACAAGCGAGGAGAGGCATTTTACTGACTTTATACTCAAAGTCTCAGATGAATTAAAAGCAAAATATAAAATCGTAAAACTTATACGCAATGAAAAGGCATTTGAGATTTACAGTTTTGACAAACTGCGCGACGGGGCGAGATTTGAACCTGATTTTCTATTGCTTTTAAAAGACAAAAATGATTGCTATCATCAAATATTTTGCGAGCCGAAGGGCGATTGGACAAAAGACGCAAAAGATGGTTTTGAAAACTCTTCTGAGAAGTGGAAAAATGAGTTTTTAGAGGATATCACGAAGCTTACGGCTCAAAATAGTTTAGTGCTCGAAGACATCAACGAAAACGGGCTTAAACTTTATGAGAATGCATGTTATAAACTTTTTGGACTTCCATTTTACAACTATGCAAACGAGAGCGAATTCAAAGAGAAGTTTGCGGAATTGGTTTTGTAAACAATCTGTTTCTGCAAGCGTGATTGTGAAGCATGAGAACGAGACAGAAGAAAGATGTGTTCAGGTGACTAAACCATTAAATTTCTTATAAGCCCTCAGCGCGTCAGAGGAAAGTGATCCTTTC
>NZ_JACUTS010000104.1 GCF_014859695.1 Sulfurimonas sp.
GTGCAATACTTTTGGATTGTTTTTTTGGTAAATTAGGTGCGAAAGTTGAGTTATATTCATAAAAGAGTGACTGGCACTCTTCTTCTTTTTTTATTTAGGCACCTTTTTTTTCTAAATTATAATAATTAGCACACATTTAACATCTAAGTTATTTTTATTTTTTTAAGTTAATATCTATATAATGTGTTTGAATAAATAGTTATCCACTCGCTACGCGACCGGATAACGAGGGCGCTAGTTGTGCTACCGTTATGGGTAGCTGCAAATTTATGCTAAAAGCAAACTTACATTTTATATTAGATAAAATAGCACATTAAAATTATGGATTACAAGTGAATAAATACAACGAGTATGAAAAAGAAGAGTTAATCAAGATTATAGAGCAACAAGAAAATGAGCTTAAATATAAAAAGTATGGCTTAGTTTGGGATACTGAGCGTGAACCCGAGCAAGTTGTTCTTGATTGTGAAAACTTTTTACCTATTTTAAAACACATTACTTCAAACACCATAAATACTTGCAATAGTGAAGATAATATATTAATAGAGGGTGATAATTATCATGCTCTTTCTGTATTAAATTATACTCACAAAGAAAAAATTGATGTTATATATATTGACCCTCCTTACAATACTGGTGAAAAAGATTTTAAATATAATGATTCTTATGTAGATAAAGAAGATTCTTATAGACACTCTAAATGGCTATCATTTATTGAAAAAAGGCTTAATATCGCTAAAGAAGTATTAAGTAAAGATGGAATTATTATTGTTCATATAGATGAACATGAATCAAATAATTTATATCTTTTACTCTCGAAAGTTTTTGGTGAAAAGAATAGTTTAGGAACTATTATTTGGAATAAAAAAAATCCAAAAGGTGATAGTAAAGGTGTTTCTGTCATGCACGAATCAATCCTTTGCTTTGCTAAAAATAAAGAGAAATTTTTAGCACTTGAAAATGTACTAAGAAGAAAAAAACCAAATGCAGAAGCAATTTTAAGAAAGGCATCTCAGCTTTATAGAAAAATTAGTAGGACTGTTATTCCTGATGATGTAAAGGAAGTTATTAAACCATTTAATTATCCAAAAGAAACATTAAAAGATTTTGAAGTTACTTATAATTTAGAACTAGTGAATAAAGAGTTCCAAAATTGGCTTAATAAACAAGAATTTTCGAATGGAGAAAAAGCATATAAGTTTATTGATTCTGATGGAGAAGTTTATCAATCAGTTTCTATGGCATGGCCAAATAAAAAACCAGCCCCAGAAGATTATTTTCTTCCATTAATTCATCCAGTAACTAATAGACCTTGCCCTATACCTGCAAGAGGTTGGAGAAATCCACCAGTAACTATGCAAAGATTATTGCTCGCTGATTTAATTCTTTTTGGAACTGATGAAATGACTCAACCTCGTAGAAAATACTTGTTAAGAGAAAATATGTTTGAGAACACAAACTCTCTTTATGAAAATGGAAATAGCGACGACTCATTGTTTACTGATATGGGATTAGATTTTGCATATCCTAAGCCTGTAAGTGCAGTGCAGTATTTAATTGCATCTATATACCCTCAAGCACAAATAATATGTGACTTTATGGCTGGTAGCGGAACAACGGCACATGCAGTTTTGGAATTAAATAGAATAGATGGTGGAAATAGAAAATTTATATTGTGTACCAATAATGAAAATAACATTTGTACTGATGTTACTTACCCTAGAATTTCAAACATTATTAATGGCTATGCACGAAGAAGTGATGGTGAACAAGTAGAAGGATTAGGTGGAAATTTACAATACTTCCAAACAGATTTACTAAAAAAATCAAACAATAGGCATCAGACAAAACTTAACCTCACAAGTAAATGTGCCGAAATGCTTTGTGTAAAAGAAAATATTTTTAATATTTTTAAGAGTGGAGATGACTATAAAATCTACTCTTCACATGATAATACAAAATACCTCTGTATATATTTTAATACAATAGATGATAGTTTTGATGAGTTCATAGTAGAGCTGAAAAATATTGATGGATATAAATTAGTATATATGTTTTCCGATGATTTAAATGTTGATAAAGAACCTTTTAAAGAGATTAAAAATTGTAATATAGGGGCTATCCCTCAAAAAATTCTTGATATTTATAAACAGCTTATTAAAATGAATATTCCTATCAAACCATTAACTATTTTTACAGATTTGGCAAAAGCTAAAAAAAGAGTATTTATTGAGAAAGAGAAAGATGATGGAGCAAGTAAATTGCGTATAGTTTTAGAAAAAACAATTCAAAAAATTGCTCAAAATAGCGGAATAGCTATTTTAAAACCAAATGGAAAAGAAGAAACGGTTGAAAATCTTAATAACACTCTTAAACACAATGGCGTTTTTTCAAAAGTAACTTGGCAAGAAAATCAAACTTATATGGCTATAGGTAATCATGCAGCACATGGTGATTATGATGAGTATGATTTGAATCAGGTTGAAAATTTTTACAGATATACCCAGTCATTAATTGACGGGTTTAATATAGGATAGGTTATGGGAATTAAAACTTTAAAACGATACCAAGAAGAAGCAGTAGAAGAGTTAATTAAGTACTCAGAAAAGCTTATAAGAAAAAATAGAGAAAAACAGACAATAGTATTTCAAGCTCCTACAGGAAGTGGAAAAACTTTTATGATGGGTTCTTTTATAGAACAACTTATAAATGAAATGCCAAACGATGATTTGTGTTTTCTGTGGATAAGCATTGGTACGGGTAAACTTCATAAACAAAGCTATAACTCTTTAAAAAATAACTATGCTGGTTTTCCTGATATATATTTACTTGAAGAAGAGTTCTTTGGCTCTCGACAAACGATTGATAAAAATGAAGTAGTGATTGTTAACTGGGATAAGCTAAACCAAAAAGATAAAAAAACTAATGAGTGGAAAAGTACTCTTATGAAAGATAAAGAGGGTACAAACTTTAGAGAGCTTGTAAAAAATACTAAACAAAGTGGAACAAAAATTATCTTGATTATTGATGAAAGTCATACAAATTCAACAAGTAAAAGAGCATTAGAAATCAGGGATGAGATAATTAAAGCTGATTTAACTATTGAAATGAGTGCTACTCCTGTTTTGACAGAGGGTGAATACCAACAAAAAGTTAAAGTTGAGCCTTTGGATGTTATAGAAGAAGGGATGATAAAAAAAGAGATAGTTATTAATGACCACATAGATTTAACAACAGATGATGAAACAACTACACAAGAGCTTATTTTACAATCTGCTTTAAATAAAAGAATTTCATTACTTCAAGCATATCAAGAAGCTAATATAAAAGTGAATCCTTTAGTCTTAATACAAATACCGATAGGTAGTGAGGGGGGTGATAAGCAAGAATTTATTGAAACCTTTTTAGCTAAAAATAATATTACATATGAAAATGGAAAACTTGCTATTTGGTTAACTAAAGACGAAGAGAAAATAAACCTTGAGATTTTAGAAAATAATACCAATAAAGTTGAATTCCTAATTTTCAAACAAGCAATAGGTACTGGATGGGATTGTCCGAGAGCACAAATTTTGGTTAGATTTAGAGAAGTAAAAAGCATTGTTTTTAATATTCAAGTCGTTGGTAGAATCCTTAGAATGCCAGAAGCAAAGCATTATAAAAATGATGATTTAAACAAAGCATACATGTATGTGAATACAAAAGCATTTAATATTGATTCTGAGGTATTAAAACTTAATGTTGTAAAATCGCTAAAATCAAAAAGAAAAGATATCTACAAACCTTTAGAATTGAAATCTTACTATAGAAATAGAATTGATTTCGGGGATATCACTTATTCATTTAATAAAGTTTTAGAAAAAACTTTTTGTGATGAATTTGGTTTAGAAGTAGGGAATTATGATGTAGTAGGTTCAAATCAAGAGGCAGTCAAATCTAAAATAAACCTTGATTTCAAAAATGCAGAAGATGAAATCATGTTAGATGTTCATATTGATACTTCACTTTTCGATAAAATGGATGAAAAAACAATAAAATCAGACAAAACTATTTCGGGTGTTTACTCTGAAAATGACATAATTTACGCAGTTGAAAATCTTATAAAAGTTAATTTAAACGGATATGCTTTCAAAAGATCAATAAGTCCAGTTAGAAATGCACTTTATCGTTGGTTTGATAAGTATTTAGGAATTAATAAGTTTGATTTAAATGGAGTTATTAGAATATATTTGATTATTTTAAATAATCATAAAGTATTCTCGCCATTACTTGATGCCTCTGTTAAGGCATTTAAGCCAACTAAAGATGAAGAAATTAAACTAAAAGTAGCTGAAAATGAAGTGTGGAATGAGCAATGGGAAATAGCGGAAGAAAAATATTTTAATCCAAGATATGAGAGATATGAATACAGGCTTTCTCTCTATGAACCATGTTATTTAAGTTTTGACAGTAAAGTAGAAGAAGAGTTTATTGATTATATAGAAAAAAATAGTGATAATATTACATGGTGGTGGCAAAATGGAAGCGAACACATGGCTGTAAATTTTGGTATCAAATATGGAATTCAATCCACTTTTCAACCTGATTTTTTAATCATGTTTAATGATGGTAGATTAGGTATTTTTGATACTAAAGCTAGTGGTGAACGAGAAGATGATAATAAAGTTAAAGCTGAAGCTTTACAACAATATATTTTAGAAGAGAATCAAAAAGGTAAAAATTTAATTGGTGGATTAGTAATTAAAGATGCTGAACACTTTAGATTAAATAATAAAAAAGAATACATTTCTTTTAAAGAAAAAACAGAAGATTGGACATATTTTAAGAATCTATAATAAATCTTAGCACCGGACAGTTAAACCTGTCGGTGAACTCAACCGTTATCATTCACGAAGGAATACAAAAGGTGGCTGACACCATTTTCTGATTGCAGCGCTCAGGGATTGCTTTGCTGCA
>NZ_JACUTS010000105.1 GCF_014859695.1 Sulfurimonas sp.
TTATGCAATAAGAATGTTGTATTAAGTGGTTTGTTTTTGTGGGGACATTATATACTTCAGTGAATCATTATCACAAGAACTAAAACAATGGATTATTGGTTTAAGTCCAGAGTATTATGCAGTTGGTAGAAAATTAATTCCATTAGCTCGTTCAACAATTCATAGGCGATTAAAGGTAATTTTCGACAAGTTATTCAATGAAAATGTCACTGACAGAAGAGAAAGAATTGTTACTCACGCCCTCAAGACATACTTTTGGTTCTCAATTGGCAATTCAAGGCACTCCTCTCTATACTATAATGAAACTGTTGGACCATACTTACTTCGATTGACCAGTCAATGGTTTATGCGAAATTAGCACCAAGTCAAGGTAAAGATGAAGTATTAAAGCTCAATTATGATTAATATCATCTCTCATTTTCTATTTATTGCTCAATATATTTAGATGGTACGGCTTTTTTTAATAGCTCATCTCTTTTATTTACAAGCAAGGAGTTCGCAAACTGTATAGAGGGGTTTGCGTCCTTCATGCTTAACATCACCATAATGATATCTGTTCCTTCTGAGAAGTCTCTGCTCTTTGTTGTTTCTAATATTTCAAAAATTGCATCATCGTCATTTGCCATAAGAGCCTCATAGAAAGATAAAGTACATAAAAAGGTATTGCTATTAAATTGTGCTTCATCTTTATATTTTTCTACAATATATGATTTTATAGCTTCTAAACCAATCATAATATCAGGAATAACAATAAGCCCATAATTACTTTTATAACGTATATAACTTAATGTATTTTCAATTTGCTTGAATGCTTTTACAATATGATTTTTAAGAAGTTTATCAATATTCACCTTATCCATATTATCAATATCATCTCTTCTAAAATACATTTTCTTTACTTCAATTGCTAGAGCTTGTTTTTTATGAATAATGACTGCTTCACACCTAAGTTCGCTATTTTTTCTTACTATTTTATTGGCATCAACTAATTGATTTCTTTTAAATCTTTCTCTAGCTAAGTCCAATACATAATTTTCAAGTACTAATCCAAATTCATCCATAAAAGTCTTTGAGTCTTTAGATCCTATTTTCGCATAGTTTTCTAGCAGAGTAAAATAAAGGTTATTAGAAAGTGTATCAAGTAGTTGTTCATAGACTGGAATAGTGTATTTATCATCACTTGTCTCAATTATTGGGTATCTAATTAGAAATTTAAATCTTCCAAAACTTTTTTCATATATCTTTTCAGATTTTGATACCTCTTGGTATTCCTTTTGAGTAATTGAAAAAGAATTTAAAAAATTGGATATTTTTTCCTCCGACAAATACTCTGAACCTTCTAAAATTAAATCTTCTTTTTTGAAATAATACTTATGTTCATTTTGATACATTCCACTTATAAGCATAAGGATTAGATACATATCTTCAATAGAAACTCCCAAAAATTCTAATAATTTTTCATTGTATGCTTCATACAGAACAAGCATTCTTCCAACCATATTTGCTGGAGTATAATGAAATCTATTTTGCCATGCTGCTAAAAAAGAAGTACCACCAATTCCAAACACTTTTATTAGACTTTGCCTACCTTCTGAAAGATTAATTTCTGCGTTAAAAAGAGCATAGCACTCTTGTTCTGTTGGTAAATTATTATTTTCATTATTTCTAGCTACTTTTAGTGCTAAATCAGCACCCACAACTAAAAATTCAGGTTTAGCTCTAATTAGTTCATTATTTTTGTCATATTCAATATTTAATTTTCTTATAGCTCTTAACCACTGTTCTAAAGTGTAACTTCTTAAAAGGATTATTATATTTCCCGCTTCTATCTTTTTTAATCTATTCTGTTTGGAAAAGCTCAGTTTTTTCTTTGTTGCTTTCATGATTTGCCTATTAATAAAGATAGTAAGAGTATAGCAAAATGTCAACGGTGGGGCTAAAATCAGCACGAATTTTAGTGTCAATCTCTTTAAATAAGGAATTTATCCGTATACGACTGCCGAATTCAACTCCCCTATCGACAACCTTACTCTCTTCTGTTCTGATTAAAATCCTAGTTTTAAAATACTATCTCGTCCTGTATCTGGAGCTAGTTTTGCATACCTCAAAGTCATCCTTATATCTTTATGGTTAAGCAGCTTTTGAATTGTAAATATCGGCGTACCGTTAATTGCCAAATGAGAGGCGAATGTATGTCGCAAAGTATGTATAACGACTTTGTGCTTTGCATCAATATCATCATCATTAAAAAGTTTATCAAGAATAGTTCTAGCTTTTAATTTTATTTGATCATACAGGTTTGCTTCATTTTCTTTTAAAACAGGAGTATCAAGTTTTATATTTTTCACTCTTATTTTTAAAAGTTCTTCAAGCTCTTGGCTACCTAAAAATGCTATATATTTTTCATTGTTTTTCTCATCCAACACACTTATGGTCTTTGTTGCAAAATTTATATCTCTTGGTGTAATCTTGCAAATAGCTCCAACTCTAGCTCCTGTAGTTAAAGCAAGCAGTGCAAATATGTGTAGCTGCTCATCTAGCTTAGTATGATCTAGCAAAGTAAAAATCTCTTCTTTACTTAGATATCTTTCTCTTATATTATCAACTTTTAATGATTTGATTTTTTTCAATGGATTTTGAGTAGCGATATTTTTTTCGATTGCATAGTTAAAAATGGCACTCATTTCTCCTAAAATAGTGTTAACAGTTTTTGGAGCAAACTCTTTTAATTTAAGAGTCTGTAATTTTTGTATCTCTTCTGATGTAATGCTTTTTATATCTTTTTTGCCCAATAATGGGGATATATGCATTTCATACTTTCTTTTAGATAGTTTATTGTTGCGGTTATGATTCTCTTTTGATTTATAATGCTCTAATGCAATGCTATCAAGCGAAACTATATCTTTTTTCTTTCTCTTAAGAACAGCTGGCGGTTCTTCTCCGAGTTTTATTTTATTTATAAACTCATTTCTTTTGTTGTAAGCATATGTCTCGGTAATACCGTTTGATTTTTTGCCTACCGTGAACCAAGTTTTTTTATTTTCTGCGTCTTTGTAATTGATGGAGTATGTTATATCTCCATCTGTTAATTTATTAAGATAGACGCCTGAATATTTTTTACTTTTTATTCTTGCCAAATTGTTACCCTATTGCTACCCAAAATTTAAAAATATATATAAAAGTATAGCAAACTTGATATAATAAAAACAAGGTTTAAATCCCTAGAATATGGGACTTCAAGAGACAATAGATAACTTTAAGAAACTTAAGGAATTCTTTTAAATAGAGTTCGAATCTCTGAGGGTCCACCACCTTTATACCACTTTTATACCCCCTTAAAATTCCCTATAACAGGCACTTACAGAGAATATCAAAACTAAGAGAAATCTTCATATATTACAAATATACAACTACACATACAACAAACACTAAATATTAAGCACGTAAATTGCTTTCACTATTTTTATTACTATGGTTTTTGCTACTACTTTTATTATTATTTTCAATTATATGAACAAGTGTTCATATACATATTATAATAACTTTTTTATAACTTATGCCTATTTTAGGGATATGATGTTATTTTTATTATTATTTGATGTTACGCACTAAAACGAACGCGTCCATTTTAGTGGCAGGGACAAATGTCCCTACAACCCCCTAAAGCTACGAAAAAGTATCTTTTTCGAGAATTACAAGGTGTTCTACAAACTTTTTTACAAAAGTGCGTAAGGTCAGTTATTATTATTATTTTTAGGGATGTTTACACTTATATCAAAGTTAGTCAAGGACTTTGATAGCTTTTGTTGATTTGCTTTTATGCTTCGCACGCTTCGCAACAAGCAAAGTCAAAAAGCTTAGTCAATTTAGTTAGAATTAAACTTATAACCATTAGAGCATTAAAACAAATCTGTAAATATATTCTTCAAAAATAAATCTGTTTCACTTCTTGCTGTTAAATATTCTAAATTTAAATAATCTTGAGTCTGTTTAACAGAAGAGTGATTAAGAAAAGTCATAATCTTATAAATCTCAACACCACTTAAAGCTAAATTAATAGCAACAGATCTCCTTAAAGTATGAAAATTAACAACCTCATTCCTTTCTTTATTATTCTGTTTATTTAGTTTTTGATTAAATAGCTTATCCATTAACTTAAATACTGCCTCTGGTGCTTCAATCATTGCTTGAGAAGGGAATTTTCTATCTTTAAAGTGAGTAGGTCTTATAATATGTTCATTATCTTCATAATTAACAAGAATTTTATTGAAATAGTTTGAGGCTTCTTCTGAAATTGAAACTCTATAATTTCTGCTACTTTTAAAATTATCAAGCTTAATATAGTTATTTTCAATATCAATATCACTTTTTCTGATATTTAAAACAGTTCTCAATCTTCCTGCTGTCAAAATACCTAAATAAATACAAAGATATACATTTTCAAAAGGATAACTCTTTGCTTCTTTTAATAACTCCCTGATTTCTGAAACACTTAGATACCTATTTCTAACATTTTTAACCACTTTTGCAAAAAACGGTTCAAATCGGACACTAATGTCGGTTGAGTTCGGACAGTGATGTCGGTTCTAATCGGACAGTGGTGTCGGAAATGATTCGGACACTTTGGAGTAAAAACCGACACTTAAGTTTAATTTAATTAAACGAAGCTGAAGAGATATTTTCTAAATTTTAATAAACTCTTTGTAGATTATTTTACAAAGGTTTGAAATGAGGACAATATCAATGAAACAAGTTCGTGATGTGTTAAGACTTCATAGTGTTATGAATCTCTCACTAACTGACCTTACGCACTTTTGTAAAAAAGTTCGTAAATACCTCTAATTTTCT
>NZ_JACUTS010000106.1 GCF_014859695.1 Sulfurimonas sp.
ATGAGTGAAATAAGAATGTTGCTTTAAGTGGTCTTGACAAATGGGGACGTTATAAGTTTCTAGGTTTTTTATTGGATTTTCACTAGCCCAATGTTTTAATTTTTCTATCCAAACTTCGTTGTTATTCATTTTTAGATTTCCCTTTCTTATTGTCATTATCCCGACTTTTATATTTTTGTGATGGCTATTTTCATATCGTTATAACGAAAGATGTTAGGTTTAATCATCGTTAGGTGCTGACCTACATTTAGGTCTATCACCTGATCGGTCGCTATATACAAGGTTTTTCTTGTGTTGGGATAGTTACTTGCTGCTTTTAATATATTGGCTATCTCATCGGGCTCTTTCTTGTAATGAAGATGCTCCTGTATTGCTACGTGGTATTTGATGAAATAAATACCAAACATTGCAGCATAATTGATGTCAGATGCATAGTTGGTTAGCTTATCGTACACACTGCTTATATGGTGATGTTCCATCTTCATTTTATGCCAATTTTTACACTGAACCAGATTGATAGATTGACTATTTGGTGAAATGACGATAAGGTCAACACCTCCATCGGCAACTCCTCTGATAAGCCCATTGTAGATGACAAAATCCCCTTTAGACTCAAATTCTTTACCGATTTCCTTATCAATACATTAATGCCATCTTTTCTTCAAAAATAAGCAAAATGATGGTTTGAAGGCTAAATAAAAAATATTTCTTTCAGGAGTATCAATTTTTAGATTTTATACTCGGTAAAATTCTTTAAAATCAAGTCTCATCTTTCTATCGACAAATTTCTATTTCGTGATTTGGGTTTAACTCCGCCGTTGACATTAAGTAAACTTTTTGATTTGCTTAGTGCTAATTTTGCATTTTGATTTGTGGTTGTTAGGTTATTTTTCATTCCTTCTCTCTCTAATCTCATTAGAAATAAGTCCGCATACTTAAGATTTATATCTATGTATTCTTAAATCATTGACTTAAAGAATAAATCTAATTCTGATGCTTGTTCATAAATGAATTTATGATTTCTTCTTGTTCTTTAATTACATCTTCTTTTTTTCTGGCACAAATTTGTGTTTTACCATTTATTCCATCTTTCAAAAATATAACAGAGATTACTGTACCATTAATCATCATTTCGAAGTTAGCAGATGGTGTACCATCATGACTTATGTGAGCACCTCTATCTTGTGCAAATCTTTTGGCTGCTTCCCAATAAATTGGTGTATCAATCCAATCTTGATTTAGCCTGCTACTAGCAATATATGCCCTACCTATTGCATCTTTGAGAGTTACTTCTCTTCTAGCAGTACCAGTTAATAGTCTCCAAACGACCCATATTAAAATTAGTCCAATAATCCATTCCATGTATTTTCCTTTATTTAAGATATAGTATATTCATCTTGCCAATGAACTTCTATCAATCGTTTTTTATTTTGATCAAGAAATGACTCTATTATAATATGACCAACTTCCTCATTGTATATACGAGTACCAACAATTTCATTTTCATAATTAAAATCTCTGTATTCAACTAATTCTGTTTTTGAAATTTTTCTAAATACTCTTAATACTGTTTCAAAAATAATCCAATCTTCAATTACAGCTGTTTCAGCAGAACTTTTATTTACAATAGAAGTTCTACTCTGGCAATATTCATTATAGTTCTTATATTTTTCTTTATGTGATAAAAAGTGTTTTACTTTTCTCGTTTCAACATCTACTAAATACATTATAGTATCTTCTACTCTTCTTCCTGGACCATTAAATAACTTGCTAAAAAACCCCATATATATCCTTAATATTTTATACACTATTTATTAATTTAAATAATAACTAAGTATCTTTACTTAACTTTTTACTTGAATACCAATGCCCTAAATGCTTATATGTAAAGTCAAATTTAACTGATACAGTAACTTAATACGATATCCAATTACCACTTAACAACAAATATGTTCAACTATTATTTACTATTTAAATTTTGGTATTTGTTACAAAAGGTTCTGTATGATTTTAAAATACATTATCATTCAAATTCTCTCTTGCTACTTGGATCTTTTCTGAGTATGTGCAAGTTGGGTAGTTTTCACACCCTAGAAATTCACCATATTGCCCATTTCTTTTTATAAGATGCCCATTACATGTTGGGCATAATTTTGACTCAAAATCACATTCTTTACTTATACATTTTGCAACTCTGTTTTCTAAATCTTTTTTTACTTCACTTTCACATTGAGGGCAGTAATGTATATTTTCAGTGTATTTACATCTTGGGTAATTGCTACAACCATAGAAATGTCTTCGTCTGTCTTCATGGGTTGTATTTTTCTTAAGAATTCCCGTTTTACACTCTGGACAATGTATCAACTCTACACCAGCGTCATTCATAAAGTAAATTTCATCTTTATAGCTTTCTATTAGCTCTTCTACAAACGATGATTTTTCATATTGGTTGCTTAGTAAAAACAATGTTCCTTTTGTTCTTGTGAGTGCTACATAAAAAAGTCTTCTCTCCTCAGCATCTTCATAATCGTCTCCAGGTGGTACAACAATATCTAAAATTGGATCATCCACAATCTTTGATGGGAATCCGTACTTGCCATGATTTAAGCCAAAAACTATCACATAGTCAGCTTCATTTCCTTTTGAGCCATGAACTGATGATTTTTCTATAGTTAAAGTTGGATAGTATCCAAAGCTTAAGTCATTCAATAAAAAGTTATATCGAGCCAAGATTCTTACTGTTTTTGTCTTTTCTCTTTCTTTTTGCACAATTTTTTTCAAAATTTCCTCAATATCTTCTTGATTTTTCCCTGTTGACCAGTACAAGCAAATACTAAATTTGTTTTGTTCTTGAGTCTTTACTGTTTTAATCTCTTTTTGAAGTTGATTTGGATTTTTTTGTATAAAGTCCGATGCAACACTTGAGATAATATTGTCAAATCTAAATGTATAATCCAAGGCTACGGCTTGTGAGATACCAAATGTTTTTTCAAAATCTTGAATAATTTTAATGTTGCTTCCTGCAAATCTGTTGATTGATTGCCAATCATCCCCAACTGCTGTAATAGAGGTATTGTTTAAAGGTAGAAGTGATTTTATAAGCATTGCTCTTGTTGTGGAAATATCTTGAAACTCATCAATAAATATATGCTTAAAACCATGTCTATACTTGCCTTTTTCTATATTATTCAAAGCTTCTACAATCATATCGTCAAAATCTATACAGCTATTTCTCTTTTGAAATTCTTGATACTCTTTAAAAATAAACTCAAATAATCTAATAAACAGACTTGAGCGTTCAACCTCTTTTGATTTTTCTTTAATGCCTTCTAGTGTGTGCCTATTTGACTTAAAGTGACTTAAAAAAGTTGTAAATAAACTTGTAAATTTACCGCTTTCAATCGGCTCTTTTAAAAGCTCATGCAATTCAGCTTCAGTAGGTTCTCTAAAATGCACATTGTGGGCAAGTAGTTTCTCTTTTAGGAGTTGCAGTCCTCGCCCTTCTAAAAACTCATAGCTAAATGTTTCAATAAGCGTAGTTTGATTTTTATTGTGTAACTCTCTTTTCCACTCCATACCATCCAAATATTTCTCTCTATCAATGTAAGAAGCAGTGTTTCCTTTTCTGTCTATACCAAAATGCTCGATATATATTCCATAATCTGGCAAATAAAAATCTGGCTTGTATTGTCGCCTATCGGTCGTATAAGTTTTTATTTCATAAGGCTCTTCGTATAAATATCTAATCCCATTCAGAGTGAAAAAATTTGCAATCAATAACTCTTGATAGCTTTTTACAGTCTCTTCTTGAAGTGTTATAAGTTTTTCTTTTTGTTCATTACTCCTTATTTCAACTTCATGCTTGAGAGTCTTCATATCAAAATCTTTTTGATAATCATAATATTTACCAAGACTATTAAACTCCGACTCATTTTTGTAAGGAATACTAAAATAAGCAATAAATTGAGTGAATTCTTTTAAAAATGTTCCCATGGAAGCAAGTAGCTTAAAGATACTATCTTTTATAAATTTATTCATATTGTTTGGAGATTCAGACATAGGACATATATCAAACCTTCTAGCCATAGATTGAGCGATTATTTGTAATCCATAAGCATGAAAAGTATCGATTTGTAATCCAAAAGCGTTAGCGGTATTGTTTTTAACAGGGATACCTTTTTTTTCAAATCTTTCTTCCAGCTCTTTTTGAGCATTTTTATTAAATGCTAATATAAGAATTTCATTTGGATGTAAAATATTTTTTTTAATTAAATAGCTTACTTTTGCTACAACAACGCTTGTTTTACCAGAACCTGCACCTGCTAAGATTAAATTGTTGTTTTCATTCACAAGCACCGCTTCTTGCTGCTTTTTTGTTAAAGGTTTTGATTCTACTGTATCGAAGAAATTTTTTTCACTAATCATTTCATTTTTCACAAAAGCATTGTTTTTATTTTTGATCCAAGCTACATCATCGCTAGAAAATACTATAACTTCTGGGATAAAATTTTTTACTTTACTATGAGTTAAAAATTCATCTTTTAGTTCAATAATACCTTGGAACTCATCTTTTAAGTTTTTTCTTGTGTAGTCATTAATATATTGATTTTTAGCTAGTTGGAGAATTTTTATTTGAAAGCTTGTGAGTCTATTTTTAAATAATTCAAGTTTAATATCAAATTCATTTTCAAGTTTTGAAATATCTTTTTTAAGTTGTTCAATTTTTTGAGCATTGCTCTTAAGTTTATAATGTCCCCACAAAAACAAACCACTTAATACAACATTCTTATTGCATAAG
>NZ_JACUTS010000023.1 GCF_014859695.1 Sulfurimonas sp.
TGCTTGGAGGAAATATTAAAAAACTTTGTTGTCTTTTAGAATGAATCAGCCGTGTGCAAAGCACTATATTTTTTGACCATAGATTCATTTTGCATCATCGTGGGTTTTAGATTATGCTTGCTAAAGAGGCTCTCTTTTGCGAGTAAAATTTCATCTCTGTTTTGCTGCACCATAAAGAGTTCAACGCCGAGCAAAAGTGCAATAAAAATCAGAATCGACCCAATCCGGTAAATCTTTTTTTTATCTACTATATAGTTAAATTTTTCAAGCACGATAGTCTGCTTTGGAAAGGCTCTGTCGTCTATATAAAACTCTTTTGCGCTTGTCTGCCAAGAGGATGGAACCATTAGCACAATGCCATCTTGCATGACCAGCGCCCGCTCTTTGTTGATAAGAAGAGGCAAATCTGTCTCACTGAAAAATGTTTGCGCAAAACAGATATTTGCAATATGCGCGCCGGAGATTCCATTTTTGGCAAGAAACTCCAAGATTTTCTTGTCTTCATAAGCAAATGCTAAAAAATAACCCTCTTCTTTATAAACGGCGTAGCTATAATTTCCCTTGGGCAAAATCTCTTCAAAAATGGAAGGGAGCAGCTTTTTGACATCTCGAACATGCTTTAGAGGCAGAGAAATCTTCTTTACCCAGTAAAATGATGGCGAGAGAATAATGTTGATTTTTTGCTCTGTACTCTTAAGTTCTAAGGATGGCTCTAAAGACGGCTCCAAAAAGAGCGTCTCTCTTTTTTTACTATATTTCGTAAACAAAATTTGATCCTTTTTTATTTTTCAAATCATATTCAAAGAGTATCTTTGCACTTTTGTTACCCTGCACAATAGCCACTTGAACCTCTATAAAAGGTTCAAAAAAAGTTGTGTCAAAAACCTCCTGAAGCACTACTTTTCTCTCATCGCTTATGGGCAGATCTTCATAACTTTCATAAAGATTCGATTTTTGCGCCAGTGAGAGTGCGCTTGCCTCATCAATACCGAGCATTAACATCCAGGTAGCGGGTGTTGCATAGTTAAGGTCTATCTTTGTTTTTTTCTCTTTGTTAAATGAAAAAAGAGTTTTCAAGTCTGCATTTTTTAGGCTCGTATCGCGATGTTGGCGTCTATATGCCTCATTTATCTGCTCTAAATGCTGCTGTGATGCGATATAGTCTCGGTACATGTAGGGCGCATCGTAAAAGAGTCTTGTGTGGTAGGATGCATCTTCTTTAATGCCGCTTATGCCATCTCTTAAAAAATCAATATACTCCTCTTGTACTCTAAATCTTTTAAGATACGCACCTAAATACTCCGCTCTTTGAACATGAAGCTTTGCGCTCTCATCTTGAAGCGAATTGATGTTAAAACGCCCTCTTGCACTCCCTATTTGAATCAAAACCTTCATATCTTCAATCTCGACAGGAATAAATTGCGTTTGGCTCAAAAAAAGAGCAAATGTCTCGGTGGCATTTGCATCACTAAGAGCATCTATCTCTTGAGAACTATTTAAAATAGACAAAACATCATCTAAAACAATCGCCGTTTGAAACATAAACTTTTCGCTCTGGGCATCTTGCGAAGCACTCTTCATCGCGCCAAGACCAATGCCGATGCCGATGGTTATCGCCATAATAAAAAAGATAGTCACCAAAAGCGCAATTGCATTTTTTCTTGTCGTTTTCATTTCAAACTACCCTATGCTCATGGAAAATATAGGTAAAAGCATAGCAGCAACTATAAAACCGATAGTTCCGCCTACAAAGAGCATAAGAGAAGGCTCAAGGAGTGTCAAAAGAGTGCTTATCTTGTCTCTATTCTCTTCAAAATAGAGCTCGGAGACATTTGTTAAAACATTTTGCAGTTGTGAAGTCTCTTCACCGACTGCAATGGATTGTATAAATGCATAATCAATCTTAATAGATGACGCATTTAGGGCAGAGGAGAGCTCTTTTCCCTCAACAACCATCTTTGATGCCTGCATAAAAAGTTTTTTTAAAACCAAATTGTTTAAAATATTTGCACTTAGATTTATTGTCTGCACAAATGGGACTCCCGAGCGCACAAGGAGCGAACCTATGTAAGCAAACCTAGCAAGCTCGCTTTTTTGCGCTATCTCTCCAAGGAGAGGAAGCTTTAAAATAGTTGCATCGATAAAGTAGGCAAATCTCTCATTTTTCGCTCTAAGTAGCACAAAAAGTGCGCTAAAGGCAACTATACCAAATAATATCGTACTGAAATGAGTGCTGAAAAAATCACCCAGTGCTATGACAAACCTTGTCGGTGCGGGAAGTTCTTGATTCATGCTCTCAAATATGCCTGTGATCTGCGGCACAACGAAAGAGAGCATAAAAGATATCATAAGCAAAGATACGACAATCATAAAAGATGGGTATGCGAAAGCTCCTTTGATCTCTTTGCGGATTCTCTCCTGCTCTTTTAAAAAGCGTGAGAGCTCCAAAAGCACTTCATCGAGTATTCCGCTACTTTGACTCACCCTGATTGACTCTTTGTAAAATTGGGGCAACAGGACAATGCTTTGGGTCTCAAGAGCGGTATAAAAATCTTTTCCCTCATCCAGATGCGTACTTACAGTCGCCAAAAAGAGTTTCATTTTTTTATTTTGCGCATAGTGTGTTTGAATGATTTTTAGTGCCGCGACGATACTTATGCCGGATTTTATATACATTGAGAGTTCGCGAGAGAGCAAAGAGAGCTCTTTTGGAGGAATCTTATATTTTGGGCTAAATGAAAAGTTCTCAAAAATAGCTTTTGGCTCTTCGCTTAGTGTTTCATAGATGATTTTTCTTGCTCTAAGCTTGCTTTTTGCTTCTTCAAAAGAGGAGGCTTCTATCTTGTCTCTTATTTTTTTGCCGTTCTCCTGGATGCCTACAAAACGATATATCATCTCATGACCTTATTATAGAGCTTCTCTTTGGACTCTATAAACTCTTCAAGCGAGTTGTAAAGCATGACTTCATTGGAATAAGCGGAAAAATCATAAACTTTCTCTTTAAACTTTACCAAAATTTGCTCCCCAATCCTGTCTCTGCCCATAGCGTACGAGAAGCAGACTCTCTGCTCAACATCGTTTCTATCAAAATAGAGCTCTTGTTGATACTCTACAACACCTAATAGCGGGTCGTACCGATATACTTCTACACTTATGTCCAAAAAATCCTCAAAAACTTCCTCAAAACCTTCGACAACTTCGCCGTCTACAAAAAGATTGCAACGGCTGCAGTCATCCAAGCAGAGAAGTTTTATCTCCTTTTCATACTCAATCTTAGTCAAAAAGCCCTTGAGCTCTTGAAGCGTTACCTTTTGACTTTGAGGCTTTGCAATCTTCTCAAAACTTCCGACCGCCAGATTGTAAACAACACCTATGATGATGACGACAATAAGCAGCTCTATAAGAGAAAAGGCCTTTCTCATAAAAGATTACCTTTTAACATGAAATATATCTTACTTACACTCACTCATTTTTATGTCGGCAGCTTCATCCTTGCCGCCCTCTTTTTTGTCCGCTCCAAGAGAGATAATCTCTACTTTTGAATCATCATTTATATAGATGAACTCATTTCCCCATGAATCTTTTGGCAATCTTGCATCCTTAAAGTAGCCGCTAGGCGCATAATTTGGGTACTTATCCTCGTCGGGATTTTTTGCAAGTGCTTCCAACCCCTCTTCTGTAGACGGGTAGATGCTATTGTTCACTTTAAACATATCAAGAGCGCCGTTGTAGATGCTCTTCATTTGAACACAAACAAGATTTCTTTTTGCCTCTTCGCCTTTGCCGACAAGACTTGGCATAACTATAGCAGCCAACAGTCCTAAAATAACGATAACTATCATAAGCTCTATAAGAGAAAAAGCTTTTCTAAAACGGATACTACTCATACAAAATTACCTTTAATTTCAACTTCTATTTTATATTGGCTCTCCAATACTCCCTAATCATCTCTTTCATTAACTGTAGAATACTGTAAAAAGCTTATTTTTTGCAAGTTTTTTATATGGAATGCTTCATTAAACTAGAGAGATTTAGATAAAAATGGTATTTAAAACTTAAAAAGAAGCGCTAAAAAACAACTTTTAAAGAGCTAAAATGCTGCCTATTTTAGCTCAATTGTTGGCATTTATTAGAATCTGTGTTGAAACGAGAAATAAAAGAGTATTATAGGGTTAGTGCAAGTCTAAAATATTAGATTGCTATAAAAGGAGATAAAATGTTTAAAGACGCTCGTAAAAAAATTATAGTTTGGTTTGTACCAATACTTGTGAGTATGTTCGTTATTGGATGTGGTTCAGAAGATCCGATTCTCGGACAATCTGTTAGCGAAACAAGCTTGGTCCCTACAGTAGTTGCCCCTAAAGTAATTGCTGTAACGCCTCTGAATAATGAGAGTAATGTCTCTTATAATCTTAAGCATATCACAGCAGAATTTAGTGTGGCAATGGACAACACAACAATAACCGACACTAGTTTTACACTCTTAGACGGTAATTCGACTGTAACAGGAACAGTTGATTATGCAAATAGAGTGGCAGATCTTACTCTTGATGCAAACCTAAGTCAAGATACGCTCTATACTGCTACCATTACTACCGCTGCCAAAGACACCAACGGCGTTGCGCTCGCAAACGATTATGTTTGGACATTTACGACGGGATCATCTGCCGACGAAACACCTCCTACTGTTCTCTCAACCAGCCCAAGAAATGGTGCTACAGGCGTATTATCGACAAAAATAGTTACTGCAACCTTTAGTGAGCCGATGAAGGCTCTCTCTGTCACAGCAGCAGGAGTTTTTACTCTGATTGAAACTAACAGCACGAATAGTGTAGATGGGAATGTATCCTACTCTGTAATTAATAAAATTGCTTCATTTAAGCCAACTTCTGTTTTAGCGCCAGATACCAATTACACGGCAAATATTAAAAATACGGTAACAGATTTGGCAGGCAACACAATGCTACTTGATTACAATTGGACTTTTGTAACAGCAGATGCAAACGTAACGGTAGAATTGGTGGACTTCGGGCTAGCTGCACCTTTTGGGATTGCTTCTACGGCAGGAGTAACAAACACTGGCACCGCGCCTAATACAGTTATAGATGGAGATGCTGTGTTGAATCCAACCGCTACATGTAACGGTGTTCAGATTTTATTTACTGATGGTCCTGGTTTTGGTCTTTGTGGCGGTTTTGCTCCATCAATTAATGGAACAGTAGTTACACCACTTTATCCAGATGCAATAACTGCACAACCTGTTACGGATGATTTACGTGCAGCCTATCTCAGTATTACTCCTGCAAATATGCCCGGAGGAACTGCAATAGCAGCCGGAACCACTTTAGGTGCTCCAATAGGAGACCCGCTAGTTGAGGGAGACAACCTCTTCTACACAGGCGTATATACATCAATCACATCAATTCTCATAACTGGTGACCTGACGCTTGATGCACAGGGTGACCCTGATGCTACCTTTGTTTTCCAATCAGCATCAACTGTTGGTACGGCTGTTGGTGCCCGTATACTATTAGCAGGCGGCGCTAAAGCATCAAATGTCTATTGGCAAGCAGGATCTGATGCAACACTCCAAACAAATACTGTCTGGAACGGCAACATACTTGCATATAGAGATATTACGATGGTTACGGGTGCTAGCTCATGCGGCAGACTGTTTGCCGGAGCTTTTACGGATGGTTTATTTGTATTTGACTCTAACCATGTTTCAGTACCTGGACACGCATCTGCACCTGGAACGTGTGAGTAAAAAGCATACAAAGTAGATACGAATCTTAGGAATATTCCTAAGGTTTGTATCAAGATATATAAATAAGAATTTAAGACTTTATAGGAGAAAAAATGAGAACTACAGTTATAAGAGCTACAAAAACAGCTAGTTTTTTACTGTTGGCAACTCTAGCCAACCCGTTGTTTGCCCAGACGACAACCACGGAGAACAATTCAGGCTGGTATATTGGTGCTAACATCGGTATGTCAACTGCAAATGTAGATGAGGGTGAGATTACCAAAAATTTAACAAACCCATCATACAGTGATGATGAGAGTGACTTTGGTTACAAGCTTTTTGGAGGCTACCTTTTTAACAAAAACTTTGCTCTAGAGGGCGGTTATTTTGATCTTGGAAAGTTTGACTACTCTCTAACCACAGGGACAGGAACAGCAGCAGGTGATATCGATATCATAGGTCTAAACCTTGATGCGGTCGGTATTTTACCTATTACAGAAGATTTCTCGGCATTTGGTAGAGTGGGAGTAATTTATGCTAAAGCAAAAGACTCTTTTAGCGGAAGCCTCTCCATACCAGAAAATGCTAAAGAGAGTGATTTCAACTACAAGTTCGGAGCCGGACTTCAATACGCAATAACTGACGCAGTAGCAGTACGCCTAGAGGCAGAACGCTATAGAATCAACGATGCAGTAGGTAATGATGGAGATATAGACCTTTTCTCAATCGGTCTTACATATAGATTTGGCGCAACAAAAGAGAGTGCTCCTGTTGCAGAGAAGGAAGAAGAAGTAATTGCTCCAGTTGCAGAAAAAGAAGTAGTAGTTGTTCCTGTTATGGTAGTAGCGGAAACAGAGGAAGAAGTTATTCTTGTATGTGATCTGGATGCTAAGGAGAAGATAAAAGGGTGCATAGAGAAAAAGAAACCAATGGCTCTTGTTTTTGAGGAGATTAATTTTGAATTTGACAAGTCTGAACTTAATCAAGAGGCAAAGAGAGCACTTAAAAAAGACCTCGAGCAACTAAAAGATAACTCTAACATTAGAATGATCGTTGCAGGTTATGCATCTAAAAGCGGTACAAAAGAGTACAACCAAAAGTTGAGCGAAGAAAGAGCGCAGTCTGTTAAAGACTTTTTAGTACAAGAGAAGATTTTACCGGCAAATAAGATTTCTACTGTTGGTTATGGAGAGACAAGACCTGCACAATATGAGGCAAATCCAGAAAGTGATGTTTACTCAAAAGCAGCAAAAGCTAACATGAGAGTTGTACTTAAAATAGTTCACGAATAGTTGAGGTAGTGAGGGTAAAATATACCCTTACCTCTATTTAATAGTCTCGAGTCTTAACTCTGGATATTTTTCGTGAAAAATACGTTCACTCTCATCGGAGAGTCTTGTTCCCTCAATGATTTCTTGATTTCCTTTTTCAATCTCCTCTTTACCGGTCGCAATGTCTTTCTCTCCTGACTTAATCAGTTTTTCACCATGCTTGACTAACTTCTCACCTGATTGCTTTAGTGCTGAACCCTTGTCCCAATCCTCAGCTATCTCTTTTTGATCTGCCGCATGCATACGCATAAAATCACCTTTTGTAGGCTCTTTTGCAGCACATCCAGCAAAAACCGCCATTGCAACAACGACACTGCCTATTATTTTTAATCTACTCATAACAACTCCTCATATCTTTGTTTGTAATCTCTTACTTTACTATTATATCAAATTAATACATCATTACATCCAGTGTTTGAGCGCTAAACTATTCACTATCGGATGGAAACTTAAACTGTCCCTCCATAGCAATCGTCTCATCTCTTCCAAATATGATTATATCTTTGTCCACTTCTATCTCATTTGCGTCTATTTTATCAGGGTACTCTACAAAATTCAAGATGTGTTTTATGGTATTTATCCTCGCTTTTTTCTTGTTGTCACTCTTTACCACCGTCCATGGTGCAATCTCTGTATGCGTGGCACTTAACATCATATACTTAGCAAGAGCATACGCGTCCCAGAGTTCTTGAGCTTTGGCATCTACCTCGGAAAATTTATACTGCTTTAGAGGGTCTTGCTCTCTTTTTGCAAATCTTCTAGCCTGCTCCTCTTTTGAGACTGAGAAGTAAAACTTGAAAATCTTTATCTCCTCATCTGCTATCATCTTCTCAAACTGCGGGGCATCCTTTAAAAATCTGTGATGCTCCCTCTCGCTGCAAAACCCCATAACAGGCTCTACCATAGCTCTGTTATACCAGCTTCTGTCAAAAAAGACTATCTCGCCCGCAGATGGAAGATGCGCCACATATCTTTGAAAATACCACTGAGTTCTCTCTTGGTCGCTTGGTTTTGAGAGAGCTACGACTCTAGCACCCCTCGGATTGAGATGCTCTATGATTCTCTTAATAGTTCCGCCCTTGCCGGCCGCATCACGCCCCTCAAAAATCATAACAACCTTAAGCCCCTGCTCTTTTACATGATTTTGAAACTTTAAAAGCTCAATTTGAAGCCTGTTTAGTTTATCTTCATATATAAGAGTCTCCTCTTTTACCCATATACGGACTCTACCCTCTTTACTCTTCTCTCTTCTGTCTTTATCTGCTTTTCTTCTGTCGGTATCAGCTTTTCTTTTATCTTTCATAAAACTCCTTTACATAACTATATTAATTATTATTTTAATCACTATACTGTTTTTTAATGGCAAGTATCTCCTCTTGTATGGCAAAAAAAGCATCTACCACTTCCGGATCAAAGTGCCCGCCTCTTCCCTCTTTGATGATGGAGAGTGATTTTTCTACCGAAAACGCTTCCTTATAAGGTCGTTTGGAGATTAATGCATCAAATACATCGGCAACGGCGGCAATGCGACCGGCAATCGGTATCTGAGTTCCTTTTAAGCCATCAGGGTAGCCGCTTCCATCAAATTTTTCGTGATGCGAGCGAGCTATAATCTCTCCCATTTTAATGAACTCAGCATCAGAATCTTTGAGAATTTCTGCGCCGATGTGTGCATGTTGCTTCATAATTTCCCACTCTGAAGCATCAAGCTTGGCAGGTTTTAGCAATACTTTATCCAGTGTTCCAATTTTTCCAATATCATGCATAGCTGCGGCATAAAGAATAGTCTCAACCGTATGTTCGTCCAATCCCATTTGACGGGCAATTGCTGCACAATAGTGGCTCATACGCACGATATGTGCGCCGGTCTCTTCATCTTTGTACTCCGCAGCCAGAGAGAGCCTATGAATCGTCTCTAGAGAAGCTTCCTTTAGCTTTTTTAGCGCACGCTTTATCTCCTTTGTTTTCTTAGCCACTTCACTCTCAAGCTCTTTTTGGTAATTACTTAGCAGGTCATTGTATGCCTTAACTTTAAGCAGAGAACGAACCCTTGCCACAAGCTCACTCTTCTCAACCGGCTTGGAGATAAAGTCATCACAGCCGGCTTCAATTCCCCTCACTCTATCCTCAGTCTCATGCAGGGCGGTAACCAGAATTATCGGCAATAATCGCATTGTTTCATTTTGTCTCACCCTTCTGGCAACTTCAAAACCATCCATCTCAGGCATCATAACATCAAGTAAAATTAAATCTACCTGATGAGAAGCAAGCTTCTCTAACGCTTCTGCGCCGCTTGATGCCGTGAGTATTTCATAACCCTGCGGAGCAAGATAGGCTTCGAGCAGCTCTATATTTTGAGGCAAATCATCAACAATTAAAATCAAAGGGTTCTTCTGCATGCTCTGTTTCCTCTAAACTTACTTAATAAATTTGCTAATCTCTTTCGCAAATGTGCGCGTATCTATCGGCTTAGATATATACCCGCTGTTTAAAATGGCTATTATCTCTCTTCTCTCTTTCTCCAAAACCGAAGCAGTAACAAAAACAACCGGAATATCGCTTGTATCTTTATCTTGACGTAATATTTTGACGACCTCTGTACCGTTCATATCCGGAAGTCGTACATCCATAATAATAACATCAGGCTTCTCTTTTCTAATCATAGCAATACTGTCAGCGCCATTCATAGCTTCAAAAACCTCAAAGCCTGCAACCTCTAAAAGATCTTTTTCTAACATTAAATTGTTTGCATTATCATCAACAACAACGACTCTATTTTTCATCACACATCTCCTTTTACTCTTTTGATAGGCAGAGTAAATCGCACCAAAGTGCCTTTGTTGACTCCCTCTGATTCTACGGTAAATTTGCCGCCATGCAGCTCAACTAGCTTTTTGGAGAGTGGCAAGCCGAGACCGGTTCCCTCCGTAACACGAGAATAGGGAGTATCAACACGAAAAAAACCTTCAAATATTTTTTCCATATTCTCAGATGCAATACCAATTCCCGTATCCCAGATTACCGCCTCTATCTCTTTGCCGACCCTCTTCGCCCGAACTCCGATTTTACCACCCTCCGGTGTGAATTTAATCGCATTGGAGAGTAGATTATAGAGTATCTCCTTTACCTTAAGCTCGTCCGCTTCAATATTTGGCAGGTCGTCATCAATTTCAAGCAACATGTTAAGCTTTTTTTTATGAACCAAATCTGTAACTAACATTGAGATTTCATTAAGTATAGTAGACATAGAGATAGTGGACAACGAGAGAGTCATTTTTCCGGCTTCAACTTTTGCCATATCAAGTATCTGGTTTATCAGCGCAAGAAGATGTTTACCGCTAACCAACACATTATTAACATACTGCTTCTGTTTCTCATTAAGCGGGCCAAACGTCTCATCGTAAAGCACTTCAGAAAAACCGTTAATCGAGTTGAGAGGGGTTCTGAGTTCGTGGGACATGTTTGATAAAAACTCTGATTTTACCTTGGCAGCGCGCTTTAACTCACTTGCCAACTCTGTCAACTCTTCATGAGCTTTTTCAAGTCCGGCTTCTATCTCTTTACGCTCGGTAATATCCTCGATTGCCAGAAGAATAATTTTCTTTTTGCCTCTGGCTTGCTTAATCTGTCTGGCATTTAAAAGCATAATGCGTCTGCCGATTGTTGTAAACTTATGCTCGACTTCATAGTTGTCAAAAGTGGTTTTTTTGGGAAGAACGGTCTCTAGCAGTTCTCTGAGTTTGGGTATATCCCACTGCTTATTTCCCAAATCATAAATAAGCTCTCCAATAGTATCCTCCGGCGAAACCTTGAAAACTTCATAAAAGGAGCGGCTGGCTGTAACCACTCTAAGGTCTTGGTCTAAAACGACTAATGGTTCCCGTACGGTATTAATGATGCTATTGACAAACTCACTGGCTTCATCTGCAGTTTTTTTAATAACTTCAAGTTCTTTTCTTGTCTTTTCCAGTCCGGCCTCTATCTCTTTACGCTCGGTAATATCCTCGATTGCCAAAAGAATAATCTTTTTTTTGCCTCTGGCTTGCTTAATCTGTCTGGCATTTAAAAGCATAATGCGTCTGCCGATTGTTGTAAACTTATGCTCGACTTCATAGTTGTCAAAAGTGGTTTTTTTGGGAAGAACGGTCTCTAGCAGTTCTCTGAGTTTGGGTATATCCCACTGCTTATTTCCCAAATCATAAATAAGCTCTCCAATAGTATCCTCCGGCGAAACCTTGAAAACTTCATAAAAGGAGCGGCTGGCTGCAACTACTCTAAGGTCTTGGTCTAAAACAATTAATGGTTCTCGCACAGTGTTAATGATGCTCTCTGAGTATTCCATTGCTCTTTTATCCTCTTTTCGACACACAATTTTTTAAATATTATATAAAATTCAACTTAAATTACAATTCGTTATAATGATATACCAAATAAAATAAAAACAAGCACTAAATATCATAAACACTTACATCTTTGGTAACCATTTCGTAACCTTTTTGTAATCAACATTGCATAGAATTCCGGACTTAAATTTTTACGGGAGAGTGCTGTTGAGTAATATAATAGATAAAGTTTTTGCAAATGCAGCAAAATTTATAGCCATCGGCGTATTGCTTCTTGTTGCTTGGATTTTTACCGTACTTTTTGAACACTCGCTTGAATCCATAGAAGCCTTCGGATTTAGTTTTTTAACCGAGACAAAATGGGCGCCGAATTTAGAGAAGTTTGGAGCGCTTCCTGCTATCTACGGTTCCGTTGTTTCAACCTTTTTAGCCATGATTTTGGCTGTTCCTTTAGCTATCGGTGTTGCCATATTTCTGAGCGAAATCGCACATGCAAAGATTAAAACACCCGTAGGCGTCTCCATAGAGCTTTTAGCCGCAATTCCATCCGTCATTTACGGCATGTGGGGGCTTTTTTACTTTGTTCCTATTATCCGCGATATATTTGGCGGTATCGGCATCAGCATGTTAACGGCGGGAATCGTTCTCTCCATTATGATACTTCCATTTATGGCAGCAGTTACTCGTGATGCCATGAACACGACGCCAGACATTCTTAAAGAGTCGGCTTACGCACTTGGCGGAACAAAATGGGATGTCGTCAAAGATATCATCATCCCATACGCTAAAGCCGGGATTATCGGTTCGTTTATTTTAGCGCTCGGGCGTGCAATCGGCGAAACCATGGCAGTAACATTCGTAATGGGTAACGTCCATAAAATCTCGGCAGATTTAACACAGCCCGCAACGTCGATTCCCGTAACATTGGCGAATGAGTTTGCAGAAGCAGACAGCGGACTTTACTATTCGTCGTTGTTTGAGTTATCGCTTCTACTATTGGTTATAAGTTTTACGATTATCTCGATAGCCAAATTTTACTTTTTGCGCAGAAAAAGGATTGGACAATGACTCACACTCAAAAAAGAATCGTAACAAACAAAATAATCATGGTTCTCTCCACTCTCTCAGCAGTCATCGGGATAGGCTTTTTACTCTGGATTCTCAGCGTCTTGGTTATAAACGGTGTTGATGCGCTAAGTGCTACCATTTTTCTCAACGAAGGAGCACCTCCGGGCAATGAAAACGGCGGATTAAAACATGCTCTCATTGGGCAGCTTCTTCTTGTCTCTTACGCATCGCTTTTTGGCGTTCCACTCGGAATATTGGCGGGAACATACCTGAGCGAATACGGTCTTAAGTCAAAACTTGCAGAAACCATCCGTGACATCTCTGACATCATGATGTCTGCACCTTCCATCGTTATCGGTGCTTTTGTTTATGCAATAGTTGTCGCTCCGAGTGGACAATTTAGCGGTTGGGCGGGCTCTATTGCGCTTATGATTATAATGCTGCCTATTATTTTAAGAACAACCGATGACATGCTTCATCTTGTTCCCTCTACTCTAAGAGAGGCTGCTTTTGCACTTGGAGCGCCTAAGTATAAAGTGATTATTCAAGTTGTTTACCGCGGTGCAAAAGCAGGTGTTTTAACAGGAGTTTTACTTGGAGTTGCCCGTGTTGCGGGAGAGACTGCTCCTCTGCTCTTTACGTCGTTTAACGATAACTTCTTAAACACCGATATGAGCCAGCCGATGGCTTCATTAACGGTTACCATGTACAACTATGCAACAAGTCCGTATGAGGATTGGCAGAAACTTGGGTGGGCGGCTGCTTTTATACTAAGTATGTTTATTTTAACGCTCAACATACTCGGACGACTATTTTTATTGAAAAAAAGGGGTAAATAATGGCGACTATTGTCGATATAGCCACAGAGAAGGCGCTTGAAGTTAAAAACTTTGAATTTACATACGCAGGTGCGGATGAGCCAAATATAAAAAAACTGACTATGCCTATTGCAAAACATAGCATAACTGCGCTCATAGGACCCTCAGGATGCGGTAAAACAACACTTCTTAGAAGTTTCAACCGTATGCACGATCTCTATCCTGGCAACAAATACGACGGAGAGATTCTCTTTAAAGAGAAAAATATCTTGGGCCCAAAAGAGGATCTTATAAAACTTAGAACCCAGATTGGGATGATTTTTCAAAAACCTACTGCATTTCCTATGAGCATATTTGACAATGTTGCTTACGGACTTAGGCTTCAAGGGCTAAAAAACAAAACAGAACTTCAAGACAGAGTAGAAAAAGCGCTTCAAGATGCAGCCATTTGGCAAGAAGCAAAAGAGAGACTAAGACATGACGCAAATGGACTCTCAGGCGGGCAACAACAGCGGCTCTGCATCGCAAGAGCTATTGCGGTTGAACCTGAAGTGCTTCTTTTTGATGAGCCGACTTCAGCGCTTGACCCGATTTCTACGGCGGGAATTGAAGAACTGGTCGTTGAGCTAAGAAAGAGGGTTTCCATAATTATAGTTACCCATAACATGCAGCAAGCCGCACGTGTAAGTGACTATACGGGATTTATGTATTTGGGTGAACTCGTGGAGCTGGGTCGTACCGAAGAGATTTTTGTTACACCAAAAGAGAGACTAACTGAAGAGTATATTACCGGAAAATTCGGTTGATAATAAAAGGACAAATATGTTAACAAAATATGATACAAAAATAAATACCATAAGAGAGAAGATATCTCAGCTTTTAGGCGACATAACCTCTGCTGATGAGCTCTCTTTAGAAGCTTTTAAATTATCCGATACCGCTAAATTTAAAGAGGTAGAGAAGAACCTTGGTAAGATCGGCTTAAAGGGCGATGATATCGATAACGAGATTATAAAAACATTCGCACTCTATGGACCCGAAGCAAAAGAGCTTAGATTTTTAGTAGCCTACCTAAAGATGACCAATGAAATCATCCGTATTGGCGAGGGTGTGAAAAAATATGCCCGCAGAATGAGTGAGCATACCAATTGCGAATGTGATATTGAACCTTTCAAGCCTAGCATCCTGCTTCTTCATAAAAGCAGCGTAAATGCTCTAAAATATATCTTAGAGTGTTTTGATAAAAAAGAGGATTGTAACTATGAAGACAACTACAGAAAAGTTCTTGTTGAAGAGAGCATGAACGATGATCTTTTTGCAGTTTTAGAAAAAGAGATACTAAATAAAATCATTGATGAAAAAGAGCTCTCAATCGACTATGTAAAAATACTCGGAAGCCTTAGAAAACTAGAGAGATCATGCGACAGAAGTGTTAATATTGCAAATCTCATGATGTATGCACATCAAGGCGGAGAAATAAAACTTTTTAAGTGATTCTACTAATGTTACGCACTAAAACAAGCTAATGCGGTTTTCACGAAGTGAAAATGTTTCTTTAGAAAACGAACTCGTCCGTTTTAGTGGCAGGGACATGTGTCCCTACAACCCCCTTACCATGGAGTATGCCATTGGTTAGCATACCTAAAAGCTACTCCTGTCTTTCAGAAAGGAGAGAAAAATATCATAATTGCTTAAAATTTAAGCAATTATTCTTTTTTTTAAAAAAATAAATTGGATATACTGTTATTTATAAAATTTAGGAGACAGAAGTAATGGGAAAATTTGTAAATAATATAGAAGAGTTTTTTACTTTTTGCGAAGAAAATGATGTTCAGTTTGTAGACTTAAGATTTACGGACATCAAAGGCACTTGGCACCATGTAAGCTACCGCACGAGTGCAGTAACAAGAGAGATACTAGAAAACGGTTTCCCGTTTGACGGCTCATCTATTGATGCATGGCAGCCGATTAACAAATCTGACATGATTTTAAAAGCAGATGTTCCTACGGCATTTTTGGATCCTTTTACTGCAGACCCTACCGTCATCGTATTTTGTGACGTTTATGACATATATAAACATCGCATGTATGAGAGATGCCCGCGCTCTATCGCAAAAGCTGCGCTGAAACATGCTGAATCTTTAGGTATTGCAGACGCTGCATATTTTGGACCTGAAAATGAGTTCTTTGTTTTTGACAATATCCAATTTGTCGACAACCCTAATGAAGCGGGATACAAGATTGACACTGAAGAGGGTGAGTGGAACTCAAACACAAGCTACTCAGACATGTACAATTCAGGTCACAGACCGGGAAAGAAGGGCGGTTACTTCCCTGTAGCTCCAACTGACAGCATGGTTGACTTAAGAGCTGAAATGATGCTGGTTTTAGAGCAAGTCGGTCTAGAGGTAATTCTTGGACATCATGAAGTTGCTCAGGGTCAAGGCGAAATCGGTATCGTATTTTCAGACATGATTACGGCAGCTGATAATGTTCAAAAACTAAAATATGTTATAAAAATGGTAGCGCACCTAAACGGCAAAACTGCTACATTTATGCCAAAACCTATATTTGGCGACAACGGTAACGGTATGCACGTACACCAATCACTCTGGAAAGATGGCAAAAACCTTTTCTATGAGAAAGGAAACTACGCTAACATAAGCGAAATGGCGCTTCACTATATCGGCGGTATATTCAAACATGCTCGCTCGCTTGCAGCATTTACAAACCCGACGACAAACTCTTACAAGAGACTTATCCCAGGATTTGAAGCTCCTTCAATTTTGACATACTCTATGCAAAACCGTTCTGCATCTTGCCGTATTCCTTACGGTTCGGGTGAGAAATCAACTCGTGTTGAGATGAGATTTCCAGACTCGACTGCATGTCCATACTTAGCATTCTCAGCTATGATAATGGCTGGACTTGACGGTATAAAAAACAAAGATATCCCAGTCGGTCCGATGGATGAGGATTTATTTGAACTTACTTTAGATGAGATACGTGAAAAAGGCATACCTCAAATGCCTCATACGCTTCGCGGTTCACTAGAGTCGCTTATCCGTAACAATGACTTCTTAAAACCTGTATTTTCGCAAGAATTTATCAGTGCATACAAAGACTACAGATTTCAAAGAGACGTTTGGCCTGATGAGGGTCGTCCTACTGCTTATGAGTTTAAAACTACATACCAGTGTTAATCGGCTTTTAAACTTTATATCCCGCTTTTTTGCGGGATTACCTTCTCTTTTAAAACAATCAACTAACCAAAATTTGCTATAATTCGCATTACAATAATTGTATACAAGAGTGCATTGTTGAAATTCAAGTTTAAAGATATATTATGAAAAATATTCCACAGGGAAAATATCGCCCCTATCCGAAGATAGATTTGCCTCAAAGAAAGTGGCCTGAGAATACAATAACAGAAGCTCCTGCGTGGTGCAGCGTTGATTTACGCGACGGAAATCAAGCACTTATCAACCCTATGGACATGAACAAAAAACTATCTCTCTTTGCACTCTTACTCAAAATCGGATTTAAGGAGATTGAGGTTGGTTTTCCATCCGCTTCTAAGGTGGAGTTTGATTTTTTACGCCACCTTGTAGATGAGTCTCTTATTCCTGATGATGTGACAATTCAAGTCTTGGTTCAAGCAAGAGAGCACCTTATTGCCAAGACTTTTGAAGCGCTTAAGGGCGTAAAAAAAGCTACCGTGCATCTTTACAACTCGACATCGACCGCTCAAAGAAAGATTGTTTTTCAAAAATCAAAAGAGGAGATTATCGCTCTTGCACTAGAGGGTGTTGATTTGGTCAAAAAGTATGAGAAGAAGCATGACGGAGAGATATTTTTAGAGTATTCGCCCGAGAGTTTTACGGGAACAGAGCTTGAGTTTGCCGCAGAGATATCCAACGCGGTAACGGCAAGATGGGGTATTGGCAGCAACAGAAAAGTTATTATCAACCTTCCTGCAACGGTGGAGATGTCGACCCCAAATGTTTATGCCGACCAAATTGAGTGGATGAACCGACATTTGCATAACCGCGAAAATGTCATTATCTCAACGCATACACATAACGACCGAGGAACAAGCGTAGCCGCAACGGAGTTGGCACTTTTAGCTGGAGCGGACAGAGTAGAAGGCACACTTTTGTGCAACGGCGAGAGAACGGGAAATGTGGACATAATTACTCTTGCACTTAACATGACAACGCAGGGAGTAGAGTCAAACCTTGACTTTAGCGATGTAAATGAGGTCTTAGAAATCGTTGAGAGATGCACGGAGATAGAGACTCATGTGCGTCACCCTTATGTCGGAGAACTTGTATATACGGCATTTTCAGGCTCACACCAAGATGCCATCAACAAAGGCTTAGCTTACAGAAAAGTTCACAATGAGATCTTTTGGGAAGTTCCTTATCTGCCAATAGACCCTGAGGATGTGGGAAGAAGCTATGAGAGCATTATCCGCATCAATTCGCAATCGGGCAAAGGCGGAGTTGCCTATATACTGGAGAAAAATTTCGGATATCAGCTTCCAAAAGCGATGCACCCCGAAGTTGGCAAGCTTGTGCAAGAGGTAAGCGATAAAAAAGGGCAAGAGCTCACCGCTGAGGAGCTTTTTGAGATTTTTAATGAGAACTACTTCAGAGTAAAAGAGCATATCTCACTGGTAGATTTTACGGTCTCTAGCGTAAGGGGCATCTCAAAGTGTACGCTAACATACTTCCATGACGGCATAGAGATTGTAGCGGATGGAGAGGGCAACGGACCCGTGGATGCGTGCAAAGATGCTCTTATGAAAGAGTATAAAAACGAGTTTAGTATAAACTCATACTATGAGCACTCTCTTGGAAACAAAAGCTCTGCAAAAGCTATCGCTTACATAGAGATAGAAACAGAAGAGACCCTCTCCTGCTTTGGAGTAGGCTCTGACAACGACATAGCTACGGCTTCTGTCAAAGCACTCTTTTGTGCATTAAATAGAGCTTTTCATTAGATTTTAAAGCTAAAAGAACTACTTCTTTTAGCTTCACCGACCACACCTTTTATGCAAAAACTTTACAAAAAAACATATCGCTAACACTTTTATAATATAATTGAGTATGAAAAAAAGAATCCTGCTTTTAGAAGATGACTCCATCTTGGGTCAAACCCTTGTCGAACTGTTAGAGGCTGAGGGTTATGCAGTTACTCTTGCAAGAAGCGGCGATGAAGCGGCAGATGCATCTTATGAGGATGTATTTGATCTCTATATATTTGATATAAACGTTCCAGACATCAATGGACTTGAACTTCTAAAATCCCTTAGAGAAGCGGATGACAAAACCCCGACCATATTTATAAGCGCCCTTGTTGATTTGGGCTCCATCTCAAAGGCTTTTGCCGTAGGAGCACAAGACTACATCAAAAAACCCTTTTTTCCAGAAGAGCTTCTAATCAGAGTAAATGCCAAATTTGCAAACGTTGATGCGACCATAAAGTACAAAGATTTAGAGTACAACCCCAAAACAAAAACTCTTAAAAAAGATGCAAAGACGATAGCGCTCGGAGAGGTTCAAGAGAGACTCTTTAGCCTCTTTATAAGAAATATCTCTCAGGTTATCACTCAAGATATGCTGCTAGATTGCTTAGAGAAGCCCTCTTTGTCTGCGCTTAGAGTTGCACTTACAAAGCTGAAACAGACGACTGGGCTTAATATTAAAAATCTCCGCTCGGTAGGATATATAGTTGAGTAGAGCGGAGATTGAATCATTTTTAAAGAGCTTTTTGCTCTTTTTTGGCTCTCTTGGCATCCTAATCGCAACGCTCTTTTACATAAACTACACAAAAGAGATTCAGACACTAAACGAGCAGCTCTTCTCGGAGATGAGGCTCTGCAGTTTTGACTTAAAATGTGAAAAATTTGAGATAGAGTTTATAGAACCAAAAAACCAAAAGCTCTATACGCTCTACAAAAACGAGGAGGGCTTAAAGAGTTACTACCCTATTCCAAACTCGCAAAAATATATAATGGAGCTTGGTTTTAGTTCACAAAATTACGGCGTAGAGCTTCAAAAGCTGCAAGAAAAAGCTTTTTACAGCTTTTTAGCAATTCTCGCTGTAGTTTTTCTCCTCTCCATGCTCTTCTCCGTCTATGCGCTCTACCCTCTAAGAAGTGCCCTGCTTCTTACACAGGAGTTTATAAAAGATATACTTCATGATTTTAACACTCCGCTCTCATCCCTTAGGCTAAACAGTGCGATGCTTAAAAAAGAGATGGGAGATAACGAAAAGATAAAGAGAATAGAGAAGAGCGTGGAGAACATCCTTGGCCTGCAGCAGCATCTGCGCGCATATCTGCAGAACCATCTGGAGGAAAAAGAGAAGTTTGACGCTAAAGAGATAGTTGACAAAAACATCTATATGCTTGAGAAAAACTACCCAGATATTGAGTTTAAAGCGGAGATGACTAAGAGGGAAATATTTACCAACAGAGACGCCTTCTTGCGCATAATTGAGAATATTTTATCAAATGCAGCCAAATATAACAGAGCTAATGGTTTCGTCAAAGTAAGCTACAATGATAAAAACGCTACTCTACATATAACAGACACCGGCAAAGGGATAAAAAATCCCAAACGTATTTTTGAGAGATTTTATAAAGAGCAGGAGAGAGGTCTGGGAATCGGTCTTCACATAGTAAGAAAACTATCTGAGGAGCTAGGCATTAAAATAGAGGTAAAAAGCGAGCTTGGAGTCGGAAGCGACTTTTCCTTAAATCTCTCCAAACTAATAGTTCGCTAATCTCTTGCTTATAAAGAACTAACACTTTTATGTGATACTTTTACCATCAAAAACAAAAGGATTGAGAAATGAAAACACTAAAGTTAAGTGTAGCTTTAATGCTGCTTGGAAGTTTGAGCTTTCTCTTGGCAGAAGTAGAAGTGGATGCCCAAATTGAGGCTTTAAAAACGGCGACACCGCAAGAGAGAGTCAGACTTATGAATGAGTTTAAAACAACTCTGTCCACGCTAAGTCAAGAGGAGAGAGAAGCGGCTATTGAGCAGTTTCGTTCAAGTATGGATGCCCAAAATAAACAGATACAGTCCAAAGAGAGAATCAGAGAGAGAGTTCGCGTAAATCAGATGGATGAAGTTAGAGAGAGACAAGAGGATCAAAGAATGAATCAAAATCAAATCGGCTCTCAGTATATTCAACAAAATCCAAGCGTTACGCCTGATATGAGCGGTACGCCAAACAGATTTATGAACAAATAGAGCAGTACAAAATTTACTAAAAGCGGCACTAACAAGTGCCACAAAAGGACAAACATGTTTAAAAAAGCACTTATTCTCATAATGGCTACTTCACTTACTCTCTTGGCGTACAGCGACTACGATATGGACGGCGTTGAGGACAATATCGACAAATGCCCAAACACCTCCTTTAACGAGCTAGTGGACATAGAAGGGTGCACTATAAAAGTGCTAGGCAACGAACACCACTTCAGTATTATCTACGGTATTGGTCTCTCCGAGGCAGATTATGCCACGGTTAAAAACTCAGATACACTCACCCAAAGCCTGCAGGTAGACTACTACTATCAAAACTTCTCTCTTCAAGCCAGTACATCATATTACAGCTCTGATGAAGAGAGCGGACTAAATGACACATTTATCGGGGCATATTACAAACTCTCTCCATTAAATGAACTGACTCTTAGAGTCGGCGGCGGAGTTCTTCTTCCTACCTATGACACAGAACTTGAGAACAACAATATAGATGTAGTGGCGAGTGCGAGTTTTAGCTATATGGTAGAAAAAATAAACCTCTTTGGCGGGTACAGCTACACAATGGTTAACGATGATGATATTTTGGGGATAGTCTCATACCAAGATACGCACTCATATAGCGGAGGTGCTGGAGTTCATGCCTCTAGCAACCTATATATAAGCGGCTACTACACAATCAGTGATAGCGTCTACAAAGATGCCGATGAGATAGAAACACTCTCTTTATACTCTTTTTATAGTATAGACACAAATTGGTTCACAACATTTGGCTATTCGCATGGCTTAAGCGATAGCGCAAGTGAAAACTCACTTACGCTTCGTCTGGGATACTACTTTTAAAAAAGCAGCATCTCTTGTGAGTTTACTTCCATTTTACTCTCTATTCTTTAAAAATTTTTAAGGCTAACCCTAAAAACATTATGTTACAATCAATCATAACAAAATAAGGAGTTCTGCTATGTTAAAAAAAACAGTAGTAGGTAGTTTGATAATTCTACTTTTCACCTCACTTAATGCTTACGATCTTAAAACAAACATGTTGCAGCTTGGAGTGGAGCTTGCCGAAGTTCAAAAATCATTTATTGCCAGCGACCAGAAGGGCGTAGAAGATTCAATCAAGCGCTTTTCACAACATGCGCATGATTTATTGGGGAACAAAGAGAACTTCTCTGCTATGCTCCCAGAGAACAAGAAACATAAAGCAAATGAAGCGGTTATGAGTGCGCAAATCATAAGCCATAATGTTCAAATAATTTTAGATGCAATTGAAAACAAATACAACCAATCAGGCATAGTTCGTCGTGAAGAGTCACAAAGAGCTTACACCTACATAGAGCATGCATGCTTTCGTTGTCACAACATAGTGCGAGATAAGTATTAAAAAAGCAGCATCTCTTGGGAATTTACTTCCGCTTCTACTCGAGGCGGTTTTGATATATCGCTGAAAAACTCTGGATTTCCGTTTATATTTACTTCCATTACTCCATCAGGCTTTTCAAATTTTCTTTGAATCTGCGGATAGAGTCCCAGAACCTCTTCATAAAACATTGCAAAAGCAGGTCCTGCTATTTTTCCGCCGGTCTCTTTTCTGTGCATCGGCGTATTATCATCGTTTCCAAACCAGACAACAGTCTCTATAGTAGGAGAATATCCTGCGAACCATCCATCTATATTGTTATTTGTAGTTCCGGTTTTTCCGGCAAGCTCTATCCCTTTGACATTTGCCCTTCTTCCCGTTCCTTTTTTTATAACGTCTTGAAGAATAGTAGTCATGATGTAAGCCTGCGTCTCTTCTGTGATAAAACGAGTACGTTCAGCTTTTTCATAAATTGTAGTCGTGCCTTTATCGATATAGCGAATAAGGTGCGGCTCAACCTGTATACCGCCGTTTGCAAAAGATGTATAGTATTTTGCAAGCTCCAGAGGCGAGAGCGTAATACTCCCCAGCGCAATAGATAGGTCTGGCGGAAGATTTGCTATACCGAACTTCCTAAACTCCTTAAGAAGTGCACTAAGACCTATATCATTTACAAGGTTTATAGTAGCCAGGTTTCTAGAGTGTACAAGAGCCTCTCTAAGCGTTAAAAGTCCTCTGTAGTTCTTCTCATAATTTTTAGGCTGCCACTTTAGCTCTTCGCCATTTTTTTCATATGTATATGTTCTAGAAATATCGATTAATTCCGTTGCCCCCGAGTAGCCCAGATCTATAGCTACCTGATACACAAAAGGCTTAAATGCAGAGCCTGGTTGACGGCGTCCTTGTGTCGCTCTGTTATATGAGCTTTTTTGATAATCTACACTTCCTACAAGCGCTAAAATATCCCCTGTTTTTGAGTCAAGAGAGACAAGGGCACCGTTTAAAATAGATGTGTTTATATCGAGCTGGAGTTCAAGATCAGGGTTTGAGGCACCTCTTCTCTTGTCATTTTCAATATAACCCTCAACTCTCTTAACAGACATATCGTAAGCTTTTTTGAGCGAATCTCTTGCCGCTGCTTGAAGTCTCATATCTATTGTCGTATATATTTCGTATCCGCCGCTTTTTATATCCCCTATACCGAGCTCCACCGCTCTTCTTAGAACCTCATCAACTATAAAAGGTGCGCTGTTTTGCGTCAAAGTATCGTCAAAAACCTGCGGCGATTCAAGCAGTGCATCATTATAAGTATCTTCATCAATCCACCCAAGTGCATACATTCTGGCAATTACACGATTCGCCCTGCCCATAGAGATCTCATAATTTTTTGTCGGAGCGTAAGTGCTTGGTGCCTTTGGCAGACCTACCAAAAGTGCCATCTCTTTTAGGGTCAAATCACCGAGTTTTTTATGAAAATAGCCGTCCGCCGCCGTTTTGATTCCGTAGTAGCCGTGCCCGAAGTAGATCTCATTTAGGTATCTCTCTAAAATCTCCTCTTTGGTGAGTGCCATCTCTACTTTTAAAGCGTAGATAAGCTCTTTTATCTTTCTTGATATCTTTTTCTCTCTGGTTAGGAGTTTGTTTTTAACAAGCTGCTGCGTAATCGTGCTGGCACCCTCAACCAACCCTCCTGCTTTTATATCTTTGATGATTGCTCTAAAAATCGCATCTATATTTATGCCCGGATGTTCAAAAAATGTCGTATCTTCTATAGCCAAAAGTGCTTCTATAGCTCTTGGAGGAATCTCGTTAAACTCGGCGTAATATCTATGTTCGCCCTCAAAAATATTGGCTATTTTTTCGCCGTTTTTATCATAAAAGCGTGTCGTTAAAGAGGGTTTGTACTCTTTTAGCGAAGATATATCATAATCTTCTCCAACCAAAAAGTAGCCCAAAACCAAAAATGGTGTTATAAACCCGATTATAAGGAGTGTGAAAAATATATTTTTAAAAATTTTCATACTCTAAAACTCCTGTTTGCAAAATTTGCATCAATTAAAACCTTTGTATATTCGTTCTGCGGATTTTGTAGAACATCTTGCATCTTTGCACTCTCCACAACTTTTCCATTTTTAATAACACAGATATCTTCGCATAAAATTTTAGCAGAATTCATGTCATGTGTCACAAAAAGTATCTTAAAACCAAACTCCGCCTGCAGAGATTTTAAAAGATTCAAAATCAAAACTCTGCTCTTTGGATCAAGCGCCGTAGTAGGCTCATCAAGCAAAATAAGCTCCGGCTCACTGCTAAGCGCCATAGCGATTACAACACGTTGAAGCTGCCCTCCTGAGAGCTCTGGAGGAAATCTCTCAAGCAGCTCCATCTCAAGTCCGACCTGAGTAAAGAGTTTTTTAACTCTTTGTTGTGAAACAAAAAACTGACTCTTTATCTTCGTAAGAGGAGAGAGCGCCGTAAATGGATTTTGAGGCACAAAAGCCAGAGTCTTCCCTGCAATAAGCTCAAAATTACCCTCATGCTCAAGTTCCATCTCCATGCTATTTGGAAGCATATTTAAAAGAGCTTTAATCGTCAAGCTCTTGCCGCTTCCGCTCTGCCCTACAAGTGCTAAAGAGGATGAGATTTCAAAAGATATATCTACCAACTCTTTTGTGGGAGTTTTTATTCGCAGTTTTGTTATATTCATTATCTTATTTTAGCTAAATTTTTGCACAACTCTCTTAAGCTATCGCAACTCTCGCCGAGCCTTGCTATCAATCGCACGATAGCGCTCTCAACCGTCGGTTGCCTAATTGCTCCGATGGCAAATCCTCTCTCTTTAAGACTCTCTTTAATCTCAATAACCCTCTTGTTGTCGTTTATAGGGATTGGGACAATAAGCCCCTCTACTCTGATGCCAAGCTCCTCATAGACAATATTTTGGCGCTTTTTTACCTCGCTCTTTAGAGACTCTCTGTTTTGCAAAATATACATAAGCGCGTTATGCGCCAAAAGCGTATCGTACAGAGAGAGCGAAGTAGCGTAAATAATAGGCTTTGCACGATTTATAAGATACTTAGTTATATGTGATGAAGCCAGTATGAAAGCGCCAAAACTCCCGTAAGCTTTCCCTAGCGTACCCATCTTGATGTAGTTTGGTTTTATCCCAACTTTATAGTAATCAAACACTCCCATAAGATTATCTCCTACCACGCCGCTGCTGTGTGCTTCATCTACTATCAAAATGGCATCATATCTATCGCAAATCTCAAAAACCGCTCTATCGACCAAATCACCGTCCATAGAGTAGATTCCCTCAACGGCTACTATTTTACGCTTTGCATCCGATGATTTTAAAAGATTTTCAAGCTCTTGCATGTTGTTGTGAGAAAAAAACTTTACATCTACGCCCTTTATGTTTGATGCAAGCACCCCCGAAGCATGGTACTTCTCATCCATAAAAAGAGTATCTCCTCGCCTCACAAGAGACTCTATAAGAGCAATATTTGCGTTAAATCCGCTTCCTAAAATCACCCCATCTTCAAAGCCGTTTGCCTCGCATAAAGCTGCCTCAAAATCTTTGTGGATTTGATGATAACCGTTTACTAAGAGTGAGGCTTTTGAGCTGTGAAGAGACATTTTTGAGAGCGTTTTGCAGGTGCTCTCATGAAGCTCTCTGTTGTGAGCAAGACCGAGATAGTCGTTTGAAGCAAAATCCAAAAGAGAGCTATCGTAAACTTCCCTTTTTCTATATCTTTTAGCTTTTTTTAGTGCACGCAACTCACTCTCATAGTACATTATCGAACCACAACCTTGTTTCTGCCTGCATTTTTCGCCTCATAAAGTGCCTTGTCTGCTCGCTTAAACGTCACTTCCAAATCCTCGCCTTTTATATACTCCGTTACTCCGAAGCTCATGGTGATTGCAAAAATCTTCTTATGCGCCTCCACTTTGGCTCTGATTTTATCGGATATTTTATAGGCATCGGATTTATTAATATAAGGAAGAATAAAAGCAAACTCCTCTCCCCCTATTCTGCAAAATATATCGCCGTCTCTTAGGTGCGAAGATATAAGTTTTGTATACTCTATTAAAACAGCGTCACCGACATCATGCCCACAGCTATCGTTTATCTTTTTAAAATGGTCAATATCAAAGATAACGAGCGAGAGCGGGTAAAAGTAGCGGTTAGCATTGGAGCTCTCTTTTTTAATCTGCACATTGTAGTAGTATCTGTTTTTTATCTTTGTAAGAGGGTCTGTTATATTAGTATGTTCAAGCTCCTGTTGATAAAGCTTCTCTTTTGTTATATCTGAAAATATAGCGCTATAGTGTCCATCTTCTTCAGATATAAGCGAAACGCCTACTGTAAAGTAGTACTCCTTTGCGTCATAAACAATCTTGACTTGATTATTTTTTGGATTTTCAATAACAGACTCAAGCCAATTTTTACCCTCAGTCTCTCTTTGTACATACCCCTCCTCCTCTACAAAAAAATCAGATATCGAACTATGCTCTTTTTTAAACTCTTCAAGCGTTTTATATTTGTAAAAATATTTAAAAAACGTTTTGTTCACATTAACTATATTATTTTTATCTACTACTACAACTATATTTGAAGATGAATCTATGATATTTTTGTAGTACATTCTTTGTTTGTTGTTTTTGTTATAGATATAATTGCTTAAAGTTACGGCAACAATCATGGAGAGAATAAGAGCGATACTGAACCACTTATAGACAAAAAAATTAAAATCATCCTTAGAGATTTTTAGCGCACGCATGGAATCTTCCACAAAATCTATATAGAACCACCCGCTCAAAAGCAGCATCGCTATAACAATAATACTGACTATGGTAAATCTGTTTAATCTCAAAATAGTAAACCTTTTTTTATTTATTTTAACAATTTTTTTATTTACTCAACTTTCGCACCTAAATCCAAGCAATTCTTGAGTTGTGCTTCGTAGTGT